>JAGLSB010000267.1 GCA_023135955.1 Bacteroidales bacterium
AAAGAATTGCTGAGATAATGGCTTCCACATTTTCACGCCTCCGTACAAATGAGCAAACTCAAATCCTCCTTAAAGATTCTCAAAAACTTACTGAAGAATTACGTGCTCGGGAGGAAGAAATGAGACAGAATATTGAGGAGATGAATGCCACACAGGAAGATATGCAACATAGAGAAGTAGAGCGAATCGGAATATTTACTGCTATAAACAATACCCTGGGAACAGTTGAATTTAGTATAGATGGGATAGTAATTGATGCTAATGAGCAGTTTCTGAGTATGATGGGTTACGCTATTGATGAAGTAGTAGGAAAAACAGACAGGATGTTTTCTGATCAAGCTAATGAACCTATCGGGGAATTTAATAATTTCTGGGAAGAATTGAAAAAGGGCAATTCACAAAAGGGAGACTATAAAAGAATCACTAAAAGTGGTATCGAAATATGGATGAATGCTTCTTATACCCCGGCAATGGACAAAGATGGAGTTCCATATAAAGTAATTGAGTTGGCATCTAATATTACTGAGAAGAAAAAAGCTGAACTTGAGACAAAAAGACAGGCTGAGGAACTAAAGGCTCAAGGAGATAAGTTGACGGTATATACTTCTGAACTAGAGGATATCAAACATAATCTCAGCGAGAAATTAAATGAAGCCAGTATCGGACTTAAAAAGAAGATTGTTGATATCGAGACAGAGAAATCAAAAAATGTAGCTATACTCGAAGGTTGTGTTGATGGTCTGATAAGTTTTAACCAGGATGGAAGTGTTGAGTATTTCAATCATGCAGCAGAAGAACTTTGGGGTATTCAACGTGACAAAGTTCTGGGTAAGCAAATTCAGAATATTGCTCCAATTAAGGTCCAAAAGATGGATAAGATACACACTGCCTTTTTTCATTATAACGGAGTTGAAAAGGAAATTGGATTAAGAACTGAGGTAGCATGGGTGGATGATAACGGGAAGGAGTTTGATTTATTGGCAACTCTGACAAGAGCAAAGATAGATTCAGGTATTACATTCACAATATTTGCACAAAAAATTTCTGTTGATCTTTTTTAAATAAATAATAATCAAATTACTATGATTAAAAGCGAATCGGAAATGTTAACAGAAGGACTCATAGGTACATTTTATGATATCGATAGTCGTATTTCAAAATTGCATACACATTCATCTGAAGTATTTCTTCATCTGAATAGTTACTTGAAGGAATATCATAAAAAGTCAAAAATAATTTCTGAAAATGCTTCTGGAATTTTTGAAGCTATTGCTGGTGATAAAGAGAGTAATCTGGTTACGGAATTGGATGTTCTGCTTGGAGAATTAGACAGCTATCAAAATAAAACAGAAAAGGATAATTCAAAGGATGCTGAATTGCTTAAATCCTTGCTGGGAAAATTGGATTATACAATTGTAATTGTTAGAAACTTCAAGCAGGATTTGTTAACCTTACAATACCTGATTACTAATTACAAACTGGCATATAAATTTCAGAATACCAATAAGGAATTGGATACTACCATTAAAGAATGGGAAATACTGATATATGAAATTATATTCTGGATGAGCAAGAAGGAAATTGAAATAGCTAGTCTAAGGAAAAAAATTATTGAAGTAAAGAAAATTACAGAGACAGGAAAGGAGCAATCATCTATTAATATCGATAATCTAGCTCGAAGCTTAAAGTCTACTAATTCAATTGTATTTAAAAAGAATAAGGAATCAAAGCACAATTTTGCAATCCTAAAAGAAAAGATTAAAAGTTTCTCTGAGAGCATCGGTAATATTATTACTCATTTGCAGTATCATGATATTATCCGACAAAAAATCGAACATGTTCAGGAATCACATTTAAATATTATTGAAAGTCTGGGTACTGAAACTGAGAGTGAGAAGACAAGCGATAATAAAAAGAATACAGATCTGAATTACCAGATTGCTGATATTGTAGGTTTGCAAGCTGCACAACTAATTTTGGTTAGTAAAGAATATCAGAATGCAATTGAAGTTATTACAAGTAATTTTCAAAAAATTGCAAGTGATATCAATGATATTTCATTGATATCAACAAACTTCTTATTTGAGGAGCAAAACTCTGATGTAACATTACTAAAAAGAATAAAAGATAACCTGGACGAGGGGATTCTCCTTCTCGATAATAATGTTAGTGGTATTATTAGTGCTGAACTAAAGAATATCAATAAAACGATAGATACAATATCTACTCAGATGCAGGAAAAATCTATAAAGCAATTCAAAGAGATTGGAGAAAAAGACATATCGAAATACGTTCCAGATAATCAGAAGAACAATATTATTACTCAAATTGGAACAATGATTTCTGATATCCTGGAAAAAAACATAGTAATTGAGACAAGACTAGATGAAATCTTAGAAATCTCAAAATTTATTCCTAAATCTGTAGGAGACGATGGATTAGGTAGCCAGTTAGAACAGGAGCAAATTAGACTTATGGTTAAAATAAGTAGAATTCTGGGAAATCTTGATATAGACAATAATATGTTGGATTCTGTTCTAAAACAAAACGCTACCCTGAATGAGGAAATTATTGGAAAAATAGAGGCCACTATTAATAAGGAGGAGTATTATAAATTGTTTGAAGATGTCCTCAAAGAAGTTATTGAGAAGTTAAATACAATAAACCTGACATTTAAGCCAGAAGCCCCTTTAAGTGATGATATGAAAGATTCTGGGGAAATGGAAAAAATAGAAAAGTTATATACAGTTAAAACTGAAAGAATGGTTTATGATAATATTAAAGAAGGGGATCCAGATAAGGATATTACAGAAATACAGGAGGAAATTGATGGTGACCTTGAATTATTTTAATCAGGCTTCTCAATAATAATGTAAAACACTGAACTCAAAATTAATATAATATGGACGATCTAGATTTTAGAATCATAAATGTAGAAAGTGAAAACTCTGAAAATCAGGAACTGATATTTGAAGGGGATATAGGCATTTATAATGCCGTTGAGATCCAAAATGAGCTAAAGAAAATTAATTTTAATTCTCCTAATGTGCAAATTACTTTAAGAAAGATTGAGACTATGGATCTTGCAAGTATTCAGATTATACTTTCTCTTAGGAAATCGCTTGATGACAAAGCAAGTAAACTTAGTATCGTATCAGAACTCTCTGACGACATAATGAGTTTGGTACGAAAAACTGGTTTTGAACAAATTATGCAAATGAAGTAACTTAACTCTTGAATAAAGAGAGAATTGTAATTACAATTAAATAAGATCAAAAACTTATAATAATGGCTAAAAAAATTCTTATCGTAGACGACTCTGACAGTATAAGGGAAGTTGTAAATTTTACACTGGAAAATGAAGGATTTGATGTTCTTGTTGGTGTTGATGGACAAGATGCATTGAAATTTCTGAATGGTGACAAAATAGACCTTCTGATAACTGATTTACACATGCCAAATATGAATGGTATTGAGTTGATTAAAGAAGTAAGGAAAATGGATGTTTATAAAATGATCCCAATCCTATTTCTTACAACAGAATCACAGACTGAGAAAAAAATGGAAGCGAAAAATGCAGGCGCGACAGGTTGGATTATTAAGCCCTTTGTGCCGGCAAAACTCATTGGAGCAATTAATAAGGTGCTAGCTTAGTCTGTATCAGGTTCATATTTCAAACGGACCAGTGTAGAATAACAGTATTAGATCAAATCCCAAATATTGATTAAACAATAATAAGTGATGGAACAATTTAAGCAAAAATTCATTGAGGAAGCAAATGATTTGATTCAGGATTTGGAGAGTTCATGCCTGATTCTGAGTTCAGAACCTGATAATCAAGCTCATGTTGAAACAATTTTCAGGGCTATGCATTCCCTTAAAGGAGGAAGTGCAATGTTCGGGTTCGATATGATAGATGCCTGTACACATCAGCTGGAAACAGCTTATGATATGGTTCGTTCCGGAGCTATGAAAGTGGATGATAAATTATTGGATATTAGCTTCAAAGTAATAGATCATGTCAAAGATTTACTTGAAGAAAATGATAATTTGAGTGAAAGCACATTGCAAAATCATTCTCAATTACTCATTAAGATTAGTGAAATAGTTAATGTTGACGACTCCAAAACTAAAGATCCGGAGCACAGTAGCTCCAGTGCAGAGGAAACATACGATAATGACATAAATACATATTACATAAAGTTTGTCCCTAATAGGGATATTTTTAGAAATGGTACAAATCCATTACTCATTATTAATGAACTGGTTTCATTAGGTGAAAATAAGGTTTATTCATTTGTATCAGAAATTCCTGTTTTTGAGAAAATCGATGCTACACATTGCTACACTCATTGGGTTGTATTGCTTGCAACCAATGCTACTAAAGAAGATATACAAGAAGTATTCATGTTTGTGGATGTAGATTGTGAAGTGGAAATTAATAATCTTGGGAGCAACTTAAGTATTAAAGAAGCAGATTTAATTGAAATAGATTCAGAATATGAAAATGGGGCAGATCTTACTGCTGATCTTATTCTTTCTCATTTAGAACCGATTGTAAAAAGTGAATCCATATCAGATAATATTGAAGTAGAAGAGAAGAAAAACAATATTAAAAATCATAGTATCTCAAGTATCAGAGTATCATCTGAAAAACTGGATGAATTGATCAATCTGGTAAGTGAATTAGTGACACGTCAGGCAAGTTTATCATTACTTGCAGAAAATCTCGATCATAAGGATCTTAACCCTATTTCAGAGGATATTGATAAAATTTCACGCCGGTTAAGGGATAGTACGTTCAGTATCCGTCTTATTCCAATAGAAAATATGGTAACCAGATTCAGAAGACTGGTCAGAGAACTTTCAGCAGATTTTGATAAAAATATCGATTTTATTACTGAAGGAACCGATACAGAATTGGATAAATCCATTATTGAAGGTTTGCTAGAACCCATAATGCATATTATTCGTAACAATATCGATCATGGCCTGGAATCAGTTAAAGAAAGAAAAGCTCTTGGCAAACCTGAAAATGGTACAATTTTATTGAAGGCATTCTACTCGGGTGCAAATGTGTACATCCAGTTGTCTGATGATGGTAGAGGTATTGATGTTGAAAAGATCAGGAGGAAAGGAATAAATCTTGGTCATATCCCTGAAGATGCAGCTATGTCAGATAAGGAGATTCTTGATATGATTTTTTTACCGGGTTTCAGCACTACAACCAAAGTTACTTCTGTTTCAGGAAGAGGAGTAGGAATGGATATTGTTAAAAGAAAAGTTACCGAATTAAAAGGTGAAGTAAGTATAGATACAGAGAAGGATGTTGGTACAACTATGACAATAAAATTACCTCTTACCCTTTCAATTATAGACGGACTTCTTGTGATGATTGATGACACTCATTATGTAATCCCACTGGCAACAGCCAGGAAATGCTTTGACTTCAGCCATAAAGATTTAACAAATGCAGTTAACAATCTTATTTATATAGACGATCATCACATTCCTTTTGCTAATTTGAGAACGGAATTTGGAATAAACACAGAACCGCCTGAAAGAGAGCAGATTGTGGCGATCGAGTATAATGGTTCTGATTTTGGCCTGGCCATTGATCATATTGTAGGTGAATATCAGGCAGTTCTCAAATCCTTAGGATCAATGTATAGAGATCAGGAAATTATCTCTGGTGCCACTATACTAGGAGATGGAACTGTAGCTTTGGTACTCGACCCTCATAAAATAATCAGTCAATTCAAATTCGACAAAGGAAGTAAAGAATAATAACACGTTTATTAAATCTGATAAAAATAATAATATGATAGATTCCAATAATAATCAAAGCGATGTAGGAACTTATCTGACATTCGAAATGAATGAAGAGACCTTCGCAATAAACGTTTCTAAGGTGTTAAATATCCTTGAGATGCAAAAAATAACATGGGTGCCAAGAGCACGTGACTATATGAAAGGCGTTATTAATCTTCGTGGTGCAGTTCTGCCAGTAGTTGATTTGAGAATCAAATTTGGTCTGCCAATAAAAGAAGATTCTGTCGATACAAGTATAATTGTATTGAGCATCATTAAAGAAGAAGAAGAAGTACTTCTTGGTTCTATTGTTGATGGCGTTAGGGAGGTTTTGGAAATAAAGGATGATAGTATTGTTGCTTCCCCGGTAATAGGAACCAGATACAATTCAGAATTAACAACGGGTATGTTGCAGGTTGATGATAAATTCATAACTATCCTGGATATCGATAAAGTATTCTCCATCAATGATGTTGTAGAGTATAAAGAGCAAAGTACGACAGAAACTTTGGAGAAATAGAAACTCGGAAAAACAATAAATTAAATAATTCTATATTATGGAAAATATCGAAAAAAACAAAAGTATATCCTATCTGACTTTCTCAATAGGAAAGGAGAAATTTGCAGCTCATGTGAGTAAAGTTCAAAAAATTGTTGAGATGCAGGAAATAACTACCATGCCTCAATCACCAGATTTCCTGCTCGGTGTAATAAATCTTAATGGATTGGTTTTACCAATTATTGATTCCAGAATAAAAATGGGTTTTCCAGTTACAGAAGCTACTTCTGATACTTGCACAATTGTATGTGAGATCGTAATTGAAGAGGAGCAAATAATGGCAGGAATCCTGGTTGATTCTG
>JAGLSB010000268.1 GCA_023135955.1 Bacteroidales bacterium
GCCACTTCTATCGTTAAAATGGTAATCGGGATAAATACTAATAGTAATAACAGGACCGGGATGGTGCTTTGAAACATAGGGTTGATCTAACCAACCCCCGGCTAAATCAAGACGAAAAGGGATGTGACATACCTGGCGCAAGGATGTAGTTGAGCGTGCAGGTAAACCTTCATGTGGCATACGTTTGCTAACTACTAATTCCGCACCAATCTCTTTGCAAAGCTTTACTTTATCCGGTGTAAATCCATCTTCGTTTATGAAAAAGATGTCAGGCTTTAATTGATGTATCTCACTCTCAAAATCAAGTAGTCCGCTTCCAGAGTTTATCCAGGCATCTTTAACGTGCTTGATGGCTTGGACCATATATAATCGTTCTTTATCAGTATTTACCGTCGGGCGTCCTTTAAGTTGTTCAATTGTAATATCTGAACCGATGCCCACATATAAATCACCAAAATGGGCAGCCTCCTCAAAAAAGGCTATGTGACCGGAATGTAGTAAATCGTAACAACCTGAAATGAAAACTTTTTTTGACATAATTGTTATTGAGTAGAGTTAATGTATTATTTTATTTCTCCTTCTTTAAATTACCATGAAATTTCATTACTGGAAGGCAGGAGCAGAAATACGACGTGATTGATGACTATCAAGTTTTTAACTGCTTATATACCAATTAAACATTTTTTGAATACCTTCTTCGATTTCTATTTTATGCTTCCAACCAAGTGAATGAAGCTTGGAAACATCGGTAAGCTTGCGCATAGTTCCGTCGGGTTTTGAAGTGTTGAAAAACAATTGACCTTTGAATCCAACGGTTTGTTTTATTTGTTCAGCTAAAGCTTTGATACTGATTTCCTTTCCTGTGCCAATATTTATGTGGGTATTTCTCACTTCTCTCGGCAAGGATTGTTGCAGATTATTCGAATTAACATCCTCAAAATTTATATTTTCCATGAGATAAACACAGGCATCGGCCATTTCTTCACTCCAGAGGAATTCGCGCATGGGTTTGCCTGAGCCCCAAATCTCTACACTGGCTGTTGGCTGTTGGCTGTTAGCTTTTAGCGGGATCATTCTAACACCATATTTGTCGAGAATTTGCAATATTTCCTTTTGGTCATTTTCACCAGTAACGCACTCGATGGGTCGTCTGTTCAAGTCGGCACGAATGTCTTCCAAGTTATTTACCTCCAGGCATTTCCCAAGGTGAATTTTACGCAATAATGCAGGAAGCACATGGCTTTTTTCTAAATCAAAATTATCATTGGGACCATAAAGGTTGGTTGGCATTACTGAAAGAAAGTTTGTACCATACTGTAAATTATAGCTCTCACACATTTTGATGCCTGCAATTTTTGCAATGGCATAAGGTTCGTTAGTATATTCCAATGGCGAAGTAAGCAAAGCATCTTCTTTCATGGGTTGAGGACATTCCCTGGGATAGATACAAGTACTGCCAAGGAATAAGAGTTTCTTCACTCCGTTTAAATATGCCTGATGAATTACATTGTTTTGAATTTGTAAATTTTCGTAAATAAATTGACCCCGATAGGTATTGTTGGCTACAATCCCACCAACCTTTGCAGCAGCAAGAACAATATATTCAGGTTTTTCTTCCTTAAAGAAACGTGCAATTGCAATCTGATTCATTAAATCCAATTCATCAATAGAACGACCAATCAAATTTGTATATCCTTTTTTTTGAAATGTTTTCCAGAGAGCGGAGCCTACGAGGCCGAGGTGGCCGGCGATGTAGATTTTGGAGTTGATATTCATTATAATATTAATTTATTCGTATTTTTAGTGAATTAATGTAAAGTACTGGGATTTATAAGATTGAGGGAATGAGAGATGGAGAGATAGAGAGATGGAGTAAAAAAATTAGAGAGTCAATGTTTATTATAGTGACCAAGACTCAGGTTTCTTTATCATATTAACCAGCATGCCTATAATGTGGTCATATTTTGTGTAAAGCTCTTTATGAATATCACTTTCGATATACTTACATTCAAATGAATAGTCTAACCAAACCTGAGTTTCTGCTGCTTCTCCCTCAGAATCTGACAACTTTGAAACAAATGACTTAGGATATCTCCTTTTTCTCCATGCTTCAGCAATATTACCCGAAACAGATCTAGATGATCTTCGAATTTGATCTGTCAATGAATACTTTTCTTCTTTTGGAAAACTCTTTGACAATTCAAAAACCTTCATGCCGGCTTCGAACGATAATAAGTAAACCTTCAAATCATTATGAGTTCGAATGATATCCATAATATTGTAATAATTATTGTTTGTTTCTTAATGACCACTCATAACAAACTTGTTATGACTCATTCTCCTTCCCTCTTTCTCTCATTCCCTCCATCTCCCTATCCCTCTTTCTCATTTACTCAAAATAATTCATCGTCCTATACCCCCCTCCCTAAGAAAAGCATCCTTCTTCATGAGTTTAATATCCGACTGCATCATGTCTTCAACCAATCCTTTCAGGTCATATTCCGGAGTCCAACCCAATTTTTCCCGTGCTTTTGTGGCATCACCAATTAGTAGATCAACTTCTGTTGGTCTGAAGTATTGAGGGTCAACTTCTATGATGGGGTGATGGGGTGATGGAGTGGTGGGGTGATGGAGTGGTGGGGTGATTGGGTGGTGGGGTGATGGAGTGATGGGGTGAGAGGAATCCGGGGTGATTTTGGTTTTAATCTTTTTAAGATACTTCTCTCCAACTTTTTCAATAAACAAGTTTTCATTTATTTCTGTAATGTATCCTTTTTCTTCTGTACCTTCTCCTTTAAAGCTGATCTCTAGTCCAATTTCTTTCCCGGTTAATTTTATAAAATCCCGAATGGATGTTGTAATGCCGGTGGCTATAAGATACTCATCCGGTTGGTCTTGCTGAAGAACCAGATACATTGCTTTAACGTAATCTTTTGCGTGTCCCCAGTCACGGCGGGATGACAAGTTACCCAAAAAAGTGATTTCCTGCATACCAAGAGCAATACGAGCCATAGCACGAGTAATTTTACGGGTTACAAAGGTTTCCCCTCTAATGGGCGATTCATGGTTAAAAAGAATTCCGTTACTGGCGTGCATGTTATATGCTTCACGGTAATTGACCGTTATCCAATATGCATACATTTTGGCTACTGCATAAGGGGAGCGAGGATAAAAAGGCGTTTTTTCGGTCTGCGGAACTTCCTGCACGTCCCCATACAGCTCAGATGTTGATGCCTGGTAAATACGTGTTTTTTCTGTAAGACCTAATAATCGTACTGCCTCAAGGATTCGTAAGGTTCCCAAACCATCAGTATTAGCAGTATATTCGGGAGTGTCGAAACTAACTTTTACATGGCTCATGGCTGCCAGGTTGTAAATCTCATCGGGTTGTACCTCCTGAATAATCCGCGTGAGGTTCATACTATCAGTTAGGTCACCATAGTGAAGAACAAGCTTACGGTTATCCACGTGTGGATCCTGATATAGGTGATCAATCCGTTCAGTATTGAAAGAAGATGCACGACGTTTGATCCCGTGAACAATATATCCTTTTTTTATAAGGTATTCGGCGAGGTAGGCGCCGTCTTGGCCTGTAATACCGGTTATTAAGGCTGTTTTCATGTGAGTATGGTGTTTGAAAAATTTAGATATTTGACTTGAGTTAAACGGAGTCACCAGTAGTAAGGTTAAAACTTAGCGTTTGTTTAGCAAGAGAAATCCTATCATTTAAGCACTTCTGGTTTGTGAGGTAAGTCTCTGAATATTTTAAAAGGCAATTGACTATTTGAAAAAATAATTACCCAGGCTGTACAAAATACCAGTTTAATATCTGTTATAAAACTCAGGTTGTTCTGATACCATAGTTCCAATTCTCCTTTATATGGTGATATATGCTTAGCATAAAATTCCTGAGGGGGCAACTTTGTTTCTGATAAGAGTCGTTCTTCGTCACGAAATATAATAGAGCCAATTCCAGTTAATCCGGGTTTAACCTTGTAAATATTCTCTTGAACATGTTTTGGATATGGTTCGAATGTTTTATCTACCAATGGGCGTGGACCGATAATACTCATATCACCTTTTAAGATGTTTATAAGCTGTGGCAGCTCGTTAATTTTTGTTTTGCGGAGGAAGGGACCCATTGGCATTAAGCGAGGATCTTTTTGTGTTGTATGCAATCCTCCTGCCAAACTGGGACTCGCCTTAAGCATGGTTGCAAACTTCCAAATATTGAAAGCTTTGTTTTTGTAGCCAATCCTTTTTTGAAAGTAGAATACGTAATGTTCTCCTGTTAATAGCAGGCCAATAACTACTGGAATTAGAATTGGAGAAAGTATGGTTATGGCAATG
>JAGLSB010000269.1 GCA_023135955.1 Bacteroidales bacterium
CCCATTAGAAGCCCGCCGGCACTTCCTCCCATAGCATACAGATGATCCGTACTTGTGTACTTCTCCTCAATAACAAAATTAGCGACATCAACAAAGTCGGTAAAAGTATTTTTCTTTTTCAGGAGTTTGCCATCTTCATACCATTGCCTGCCGTAAATCTGGCCACCGCGGATATGAGCTATAGCAAAAACAAATCCTCTATCCAATAATGATAATTTAACAGAACTAAATGTTGGGTCTATGGTATGACCATAAGAACCATAAGCATATAGTAGAAAGGGATTCTTACCATTATTTTCCATTCCTTTTTTGTAAACAATACTTACCGGTATTTTTGTTCCATCATCAGCAGTCGCATAAAGTCTTTTTGTTTCGTAATTATCCTTATCAAACTTTCCACCCAGAACTTCTTGTTGCTTTAGTAGTTCTTTTTCTTTGCTTACCATATTATAATCGTAGGTTGAACCTGGAGTTGTCATAGATGTATATCCGTAACGTAAAATATCAGTATCGAAATCAGGATTATTTGAAATGTAAGCCATATAGGCTTCCTCTCCAAAATCAAGATAATGTTCTTCAGAGCCATCCCATGGCATAATCCGAAGATTTACAAGCCCGTCTTTTCTTTCTGACACAACGAGGAATTTGTTGAATATTTCAATCCCATTAAGATAAACATCTTCGCGGTGCGCAATAACTTCTTTCCAGTTTTCTTTGCCGGGAGCATTCACTGGAGTTTCCATTAAACGGAAATTTTTCGCATCCATGTTCGTTACAATGTAGAATTTATCTTTATAATGATCAACACCATATTCCAATTCTCTTACTCTTGATTGAATCATCTTGAATTCGCCGTCAGGAGTATTCGCATCCAGAAACTTATATTCCTGAGAAAGAGTGGAAAAACTGGCGATCATGATATAATCTCGTGATTTTGTTTTAAATGCGGCACAATTAAAAGTCTCATCTTCCTCTTTGAAAATGAGCTCATCCATAGAGGCATCATTCCCAATCTGATGCTTCATCACTATATTAGAACGTAATGTTTGTTTATCTTTCAGTGTATAGAAAAAAGTTTTATTATCATTCGCCCAGGCCACACTGCCGGTAGTAATATCAATTTTATCTTTATAAATTTCACCTGTTTCCAGATTTTTTATGTGAAGGCTGTACATTCTGCGACTAACAGTATCCACTCCATATGCCATAAGCTTATTGTCCGGACTAACAGATAATCCTCCAATTTGGTAATACTCATGACCTTCAGCCATTACATTCACATCCATCAA
Organism: Bacteroidales bacterium; assembly: GCA_023135955.1. GTDB lineage: Bacteria > Bacteroidota > Bacteroidia > Bacteroidales > JAGLSB01. Next base: position 1,290 of record JAGLSB010000269.1, read on the forward strand.
TATTATTTCTTCAGATTCAAGAGATCCTTTCTTCCTGCAGTAAATCGGATATTCCTTTCCTTCTTCATATCTTGAATAATAATAATATCCATTCAAATGATAAGGAACCGACATATCAGTTTGCTTAATCCTACCCACAATTTCATCGAAAAGATCAGATTGAAAACCGACAGTATTTTCCATGACCTTTTCACGATACGAATTCTCTTCATTCAAATAGCTTATTACAGTTGAATCTTCTCTTTCCTTCAGCCAATAATAATTATCTATTCTGGTGTCATCGTGAATAGTTAATTCTTCAGCAATTTTTTTTGCTACGGGAGCTTCCATTTGTATTTCATTTTTACATGCTGTTCCAAGTATACTTAGTATACCCAAAATCAAACTTAGGTTAACTAATTGTTTATTCATTATTTCTGAATTATTGAATTAATTTCTTTTTAAACAAACTGAGTTCATGCCCCATCGTGAGTTTGTGTCTCAATATTATTCTTTAACAACAGTGCAATCACTGCATAGAAACAGGAGTAATAAAGTCGGTTTATTACAGTGTTCCATCTCTTTTTATCAGCTAGAATCAAAGCCTCCTCAAAAGCTTCTTCAGATCGGTGAAATCTATATTTTATGTAATCATCTTGATTTTTAATAGTCATAACCTTATACCTTCTCTACTGACATTTTTATATAATGGAGAATATATCAAAGTATTTTCCCAATAATCTTTAGTATAAATAAATGTCGATATTACTTGCCCAGACTCTAGTTCAATCTCATATAGTTCGTCTCTGAACTTATCTTCAATAATATTTGTAACCTTAACATCATCAATTAAAATTATAATGTCCCAATCTGAATCGACACTAAAATCACCTCTTGCACGAGAACCAAACAAATAAGCCTCTGCACGAGGATCCTTATCATGAATTGTCTTTGTTATTCTATCTTGAATCAGTTTTTGGTCCATTTTAAGATTCTTTTGAATCAAAGATACATATTTTAAGCATTATTAAACTCAGATTAGTTCTCCAATAGCTTTATTTCCCTCTATTTTCCTCAACTTAACATCATAAAACTCATTCTTTCTCAAATTCCTGTTTTTAATTTGGATAGGAATATAATGTTCTCCATATCCGGTTGCATAACCATTTTTATCAGGATTTTCAACTAGTACTCTTTGAGTTTTGTGAAGCATTGATTTAAAATATTCTTTTTCGAGCTGTTCAGATAATATTCTTACCGATTCGCTACGTTTTGATTTTATTTTTCCAGGAATTTGATCTTCCATACGCGCTGCCCTGGTTCCATTTCTTAGTGAATACCTGAAAGTATGAATATGAGAAAATTTAGCAAGTGAAGCAATTTTTAAGGTCTGCTGAAAATCTTCTTCCGTTTCACCAGGAAAACCAACAATTATGTCAGTTGTAAAATTAAAATCAGGATGCTCTTTTCTGAAACTTTCAA
>JAGLSB010000027.1 GCA_023135955.1 Bacteroidales bacterium
CAGGTTACCAACAGGGAGACTCCATCACTGGACAAGTACCTTCTTGAAATAGGTAAGATTGATCTAATTTCTGCAGAAGAAGAAGTTGAACTTGCCAGAAGAATAAAGAAAGATGACAGAGTTGCTCTTGAAAAATTAATAAGTGCAAATTTAAGGTTTGTAGTTTCTGTAGCTAAACAATATCAAAATCAAGGACTTAGTCTTCCCGACCTAATCAATGAAGGAAATTTGGGGCTAATAAAAGCGGCACAGCGATTCGATGAAACTCGTGGATTCAAATTCATTTCATACGCTGTTTGGTGGATTAGACAATCGATTCTTCAAGCACTTGCTGAACAAGCAAGAATTGTTAGACTTCCTTTGAACAAAATTGGCTCGATTAATAAAATCAATAAAGTATTTAATGAACTAGAGCAATCTTTTGAAAGAGAACCTACAATTGTGGAAATCTCGCAAGTCATGGAACTTGCTCCCGACGATATTAAAGATGCCTTACGATCGTCTGGTCGCCACGTTTCCATGGATGCCCCTCTTCAAGATGGTGAAGATGGAAACCTTTACGACGTATTCCTCAATTCTGATGCGCCAAGTCCTGATAGAGAATTACTTAACGAATCCCTAAGAAAAGAAATTGAAAGAGCTCTTTCAACATTGACGTACAGGGAAGCCAGTATTATTCGATTGTATTTCGGACTAAATGGTAAACATCCACACACATTGGAAGAGATAGGTGAAGAATTTAATCTTACTCGCGAAAGGGTTCGTCAGATTAAAGAAAAGGCCATTAAAAGATTAAAACACAATACCAGGAGTAAGATATTGAAGAGTTATCTTGGGTAGTGTTATTTCGGCTTCAATAACCCTAACTCACCAAAAACCCTCACTAATTAACCCTCGATTATTGCTAGCAAGGCCATTGCGAAGCCGAAATGAGCCGTATTAAGAATTTCTAAGTTTAGCAATCATTTCTTTTGGATTATCTGCTGCGAATACTGTATTCCCAACTACAAAAACATCTACTCCTGCATCGGCCAAGGGTCTAATGTTCTCCAAATTCACGCCTCCGTCTATTTGAATCTTGGTTTTCAAAGCTCTATCTGAAATCATCTTTTTTAATTTTCTGATCTTTTCATATGAATTTTCGATAAATTTCTGACCTCCGAAACCTGGATTGACTGTCATTATGAGTACCATATCCAGTTCCCCGATAATTTCATGCAGATTGTTTACAGTTGTATGTGGATTTAAAGATACTGCTGCTTTCATTCCCAGGCTTTTAATATTCTGTATCGTTTTGTGCAAGTGAGGGCAAGTTTCATAATGCACTGTAAGTCTGTCTGCTCCTACCTTTTGATAATCTTCGATAAAATTATCAGGATTAGAAATCATTAGATGGACATCCAAATCTTTTTTTGCTATTGATTTTATTTGTTTGATAACAGGAAACCCGAAGGTCAGGTTTGGAACAAAATTCCCATCCATAATATCGAGATGGATCATATCGGCTTCACTTGAATTCAGCATTTCTATTTCTTTTCCAAGCTGAAGGAAGTCTGCCGTTAGTATTGAAGGTGCTATTTGAATCATCGTTTTTTTTTTCAAAGATAGGAAATTTGTTAGCTTGAATAGTCAGAGTTTTATTCTAATCCTTGTAAATAATCTTCCAAATATAAGTAAGAGTCAGTTAGACCATTATTATTAGTAATAGAGGCCCTTTCAATAATTCGTCCTGACTTAGTGCCCACAAGAAAAGGAATAACTTCCTGTATGAGATTCTTTCCAAAATCTTCTGAAGCATCTCTTGGAAGTTCACCCGGGAGATTATCAACTGCCAT
>JAGLSB010000270.1 GCA_023135955.1 Bacteroidales bacterium
TGTAATTACTTTATGGCCGCATCCTCGTTATGTTTTAGAGAAAAATCATCTTGAATTACGTTATCTGAGCACAATAGATGAAAAAACAATTTTAATTGAAAACGAGGGTATTGATCATCTGGTAATAATTCCTTTTTCAATGGAATTTTCACAAATGGAATCCTGTGAGTTTATCAGGGAGTTTATGATAGGCAAAATGAAGATTAAGCATTTATTGGTTGGCTACGATCATAAATTTGGAAAGGATAGGGTAGGAGATATAGAAATTTTACAGAAATGTTCACCGGAAGATGATTTTTCTATAAGTAGAGTAGAAGCTTATGACTTTGAAAATACCAGAATAAGTTCATCCATTATAAGGGAGCTTCTTCTTGAGGGAGAACTTGATAAAGCAAATCATTATTTGAATTATAATTATTTTCTATTAGGAACCGTTGTTGAGGGAGATAAGATTGGACGAGAAATTGGCTTTCCTACGGCAAATATAAAATTACAGGATAAAAACAAACTTCTTCCGAAAATTGGCGTATACGCTGTATATTTAAGTTTTGAAGGAAATATTTACCCCGGAATGCTAAATATTGGTTTTAGACCAACAGTTGATAGCGGAAATCATCAAAAATCTATAGAAGTACATTTATTTGACTTCAAAAAGAATATTTACCGAAAAAGGGTTGCGCTTGCTTTTCATAAGAGGATGAGAGATGAGCAAAAATTTGACACCCTTGAAGAGTTAAAAGAGCAATTAGAAAAGGATAAGGCTGTTGCCAGAAAACTATTAAAAGATTTGATATAAATTTGAAATAAATATATAATGGATAATACAATGACAAAAATTGAAAGTTTGCCTTACAAGGTAAAAGATATCGGACTTGCAGAGTTTGGTCGTAAAGAAATAGAAATTGCTGAAAGAGAAATGCCGGGTTTAATGTCGGTAAAGAGGAAGTTTTCTGCAGAAAAACCTTTGGCTGGTGCCAGAGTAATGGGATCATTGCACATGACAATTCAAACAGCTGTTCTTATTGAAACCCTCGTGGAGCTTGGTGCTGATGTGCGTTGGGCAAGTTGTAATATATTTTCTACTCAGGATCATGCTGCAGCTGCAATCGCTGTAACAGGAGTTCCTGTTTTTGCATGGAAGGGTGAAACCCTGGAGGAATACTGGTGGTGTACCGCTCAGGCATTATCTTTCCCTAATGGCGAGGGTCCAAATATTATTGTTGACGATGGTGGTGATGCTACCATGATGATCCACAAAGGATACGAAGCTGAAGATAATCCTGCCATATTAGATGTTGAGCCTGCGAACAGGGAGGAGGGAGCAATCCTAAATCAACTAAAAGCAATACTCGAAGATGACTCGCAGAAATGGCATAGAAATGTTCCTTTAATTAGAGGCGCTTCTGAAGAAACTACAACTGGTGTTCACAGATTGTATCAGATGCATGAAGCAGGGAAATTATTGTTCCCGGCCATTAATGTTAACGATTCAGTTACTAAGTCAAAATTCGACAATCTATACGGTTGCCGTGAGTCACTTGCCGATGGTATCAAACGAGCTACTGATGTTATGATAGCAGGAAAAGTAGTTGTGGTATTGGGTTATGGTGATGTAGGTAAAGGATGCGCACACTCAATGAAAACTTATGGAGCCAGGGTGATTGTTACTGAAATTGATCCAATTTGTGCCCTGCAGGCTGCTATGGAAGGATTTGAAGTTACCAACATTGAAAAGGCTTTAGATGAGGGGAATATTTTCGTTACAACAACCGGTAATAAAGATGTTATAACCCTTGATCATATGAAAAGAATGAATGATCAGGCTATTGTATGTAATATCGGTCATTTCGACAATGAAATTCAGGTTGATGCACTTAACGATTATGATAAAGCTCAGAAAGTAAATATTAAGCCACAGGTAGATAAGTATATTTTCGAAGATGAGAAAGCTATTTTCTTATTGGCAGAAGGACGCTTAGTAAATTTAGGTTGTGCCACCGGACATCCTTCATTTGTTATGAGCAATTCATTTACAAATCAGACCCTTGCACAATTGGAGCTATGGCAAAATGACTTCGAAGTTGATGTTTATCGTTTACCTAAAAGACTGGATGAAGAAGTAGCCAGACTCCATCTCGAGCAATTAGGTGTTAAACTTACAACATTAAGTGCAGAGCAGGCCGAGTATTTGGGAGTGCCTGTTGAAGGGCCTTATAAGCCTGAGCATTATAGGTATTAATTGGTGTGCTAATGTGATGGTGTGCTAATGTGCTAGTGTGCTGATGTACTGGTGTACTGATGGTTGTGATTCTGATGGCTATCGGAATTTGCGAAAAAACATTTGATCTTAAGTGCCTTTTCGGCCATTGAGCGATTTCGGTTATTGAGCGTCGGTTATTGAGCGTAGCCGAAATAAGCCGAAATAAGTCGAAATGCCGAAATGAGCTAATTCGTTACCCTCATAAACCCCCCGTTAAAAAAAGAGTTATATTTATACAAAGAATAACGAGAAGGGCCGCGGGTTACAAAAGCATCACCAGTTTCATCTAAAAAATATTGGGATTCGCAACATGGACAGCTTAAATGTAAAAAGCTGGTTGTATCATCTTCAACAGAACATGAATGATCAGGTTCGTATGTACATGTTCTGTCATAAACGAAAAATTCATCGCTGTGATTCCTGAAAATTAGTAATCCGTTTACTCCTACCTCATCATATAGAAAAGCATGATGGCCTAAACCAATAGTGCTATTAAGATATACAAGGTCAATATTCAGACTAATAGGCACATAGGGAAATTCAAAACGATTTTTATCACAAGATATATTTGAAAACAGAAATACTGCTACAAATAATATAGATTTTATTAAATTCGAATTATTCATTTAAATGTAATACGTACAAAGGTAAAATTTCGTACATTTATATCAGAAAAAAACGATAAAAACATGGATTTTGATTTAGGGAACCTGGTTTACATTCTAATTACAATTGCGTTTGTTATATTTACGGCAATAGGGAAGAAAAAGAAACGAACTGTCCAGCCTGATATTCAGCAGGTTGAAAATGAGCCGGATATTGCTGAAAAGCCTGAAAATTATTTAAGTGATAAATTGAAAAGTCTTTTTGGAGAATACATTGATCTGGATTCTTCAACAGATGAAACAGAGGAGGTGCTTGATGAAAGTGTATATGGATATGTACAAGATGATCCTGAGTCTGAAAATATTGATTATGATGAAGAAAAATTGGACAGTAATTATTCAACAATTGATACCCTTAGTAAAGAGGAAGGCTTGTCTTCAACCATGGGGGGGTACCTTAACGATCTTAAATCAAACAGCATAGAAAAAGATCCTGGAACTTCTGTCTCACAACTTTCATATGTTGAGGAGGCTTTGAAGGATTTTGATGCTAAAAAAGCAATATTGTTTTCAGAGATCTTTAAGCCTAAGTATTTCTGATCTAGAAGATTCAGGAAAATTAATTTTATATTTTTCAGAAGATATTTTTTTAAAACAGAAAAAATTGCATAATTTTACCATTAAAGAGTTCAGGCATCCCTGAATTCTTTTTTATTTTAATAATCTACAATAAAGGAAAAAGAGTATGTCAGTTTTGAATTACATGACAGAGGAAGGATTAGCCAGGTTAAAACAAGAACTTGACCAATTGAAAACGGTTGAAAGACCTAGTCTTTCAAGACAAATTGCGGAGGCCAGAGATAAAGGTGACCTTTCCGAGAATGCTGAATATGATGCTGCTAAGGAGGCGCAGGGTTTGCTTGAGCTTAAGATTAGCAAATTGGAAGATCAGGTTGCTATGGCGAGAATTATTGATGAAACTAGAATTGATATTAGCACTGTTCAAATACTAAATAAAGTAAAAATTAAAAATAAGGCTAATTCATCAACATTGGAATATACTCTTGTATCTGATCCGGAAGCAGACTTAAAAGCCATGAAAATATCAGTAAATACGCCAATAGCTAAAGCTTTGATGGGAAAAAAAGTAGGTGAGATAGTAGAAGTTACAATTCCTTCAGGCAACGTAGAATATGAAATAGTTGAAATATCTCGTTAAAATTTATTATGTCTTCAATTTTTTCGAAAATAGTCAATGGTGATATACCTTCCTATAAAATTGCAGAGGATGAAAATTATTTTGCATTTCTCGACATAAATCCTCTGGCAGAAGGCCATACTCTTGTCATTCCTAAAAAAGAAATTGATTATATTTTTGATGTAGATGATGAATTACTTGCGGGAATGATGGTCTTTGCAAAGAAAATAGCCAAAGCTATCGACCTTGTTTGCGACTGTAAAAGAGTGGGTATCGCTGTTCTGGGACTTGAAGTTCCTCATGCTCATATCCACCTTGTACCCATAAATGGGCTACATGATATTGAATTTAGTAAGCCTAAGCTTAAATTAAGTTCTGAGGAATTTGAGAAAATGGCTGAAAAGATTAGAAAAGCCTTATTGGACAAATCTATTTAACCCTATCCGGATTTTTCTTTATAAAATCAGCCCAGCCCTTAACACCTTTTTCAAGTTTAATAGCTTTGTCCTGATAAAAATGACAAAGTGCAACAGCCAGGCCGTCAGTTGCATCTAAATCCTTTGGTATCTCTTTGAATGACAAGGTCTTACTAAGAATTGAAGCAACCTGCTCCTTAGAGGCTCCTCCCTGTCCGGTAATGGCCATCTTAATTTTACGGGGAGCATATTCAAAAATGGGAATGTCGCGGGAAAGTGCAGCTGCTATAGCCACTCCCTGTGCTCGTCCAAGTTTTAGCATACTTTGAACGTTTTTTCCAAAAAAGGGTGCTTCAATTGCTAATTCATCCGGTTTATAAATCTCAATAAGTTCTATTGTTGCGAAAAATATCTTTTGCAATTTCAAATACGGATCCGATAACTTATTAAACTTAATAGCATCCATAGCTACAAATCGGGCTTGCTTTTGTTTTATGTCAACAACACCAAATCCCATGATATTTGTACCCGGATCGATTCCTAGAATGATTCTGTCTTTAGCTGACATTTTTTCTTTTTCGAAAATTTGTTTTTTGCAGAAATATTCCTGCAACCACAAGAAGAAGTCCGTATAAAGTTGTCATATGTATTGCTTCTCCAAGAAAATAATGAATAAAGATAAGTGAAATGAAGGGGAAGATAAATATCAGATTACTAATTTTATCAGTACTTTTTGTTAATTGCAGTGCCTTCAACCAGAAAAGAAAAGCTAATCCCATTTCAAAGAATCCAATGTAGATTGAAACCGACCACTGTTTTATCCCACTTGGAAAAGGATTATCGATAAAGAATGATCCTACAAGCAAAAATATACAAGCAAAGAAAAATCCAAGAAATAACTTGGTCGACTCATCGCGCTTGTCCCTTACATTCATAATCCAATAAAAAGACCATATTATTGAAGTAGAAACAGCGAGTAGCATAAAGGGAATTTGTTCTGTTTTAAAAAACCTACCACCACCTTGAGAGGAAACCAGAATAATCCCCGCAAAGCTTACAAATAGTGCTATAAAGCTTTTTAATTCAACTCTTTGTTTCAGTAATGGAATAGAAATAATTACAATTATTATAGGCCAGATTAGATTTAAGGGTTGTGCTACCTGAGCAGGTAAATTGTCGTAAGCCTTAAAAAGAATCAGATAATAAAAAAAGGGATTAAGAAACCCCATCCCTGCAGAATATAACATTTCCCTTTTGGAGGAATTTAATATTAGCTTATATTTTCCAGAAATGATTAGAGAGATTCCAAGAACAAATAGTGAGCTCAGGCTGGCCACTAAAAGAATCTGATATATACTTTGCTCAGCAAGGGCAATTTTAAAAGCAGTCGCAACCGTAGACCAGAAAAGGATAGTAAGACCTGCATAAATGTACGCTTTTGTCTGATTATTCATGATTTGGAAGAATCGGTATTTTTATTTCTAATCAGATTACTAGTTTTCTTATTGAGCCTCCATGGTCTATCGTGGCTCTGTTGTATAATAATGGATGTATCCCAAAGCTTGTGCATAAAAAATTCACTAATAAAGTATTAACCCTTTCAAAGCCCGGAGGGCTTTAAGCTTTGAAAACTTGGTAAATATATTCCATACAAGAATACAATTTTCACTATTTTTTATTTATTCTCCTTCAAAACCAAATAGTTCTATTATTCCATAGCATTTCCATTCTTGTTGCACTGGTCACCTTTCTCTAGTTAATTATCTTAAAACCAGTATATCTCCATAATGATTTTGGGATAGTAATCCCATCTGCAGTCTGTCTATTTTCAAGAAGTGCCGCTACAATTCTAGGGAGAGCAAGGGCAGAACCGTTCAATGTGTGAGGATGTTGATTATTTTTCAAATTCATGTCCTTATATCTGAGTTGAAGACGATTTGATTGATAAGACTCAAAATTTGAAACTGAACTTACCTCAAGCCATTTTTCTTGAGCAGCTGAATACACTTCAAAATCGTAGGTTAATGCAGAGGTAAAACCCAAATCCCCACCGCATAATTTTACTATTCTGTATGGTAATCCTGATAGTTTTTTAATAATTCCTTCCACATGATCTACCATTTCATCTAATGATTGGTATGATTTTCCAGGATGTTGGATTTGAACAATTTCTACTTTATCGAATTGGTGAAGTCTGTTTAATCCACGCACATCCTTTCCATAAGATCCAGCTTCCCTTCTGAAACAAGGTGTGTATGCCGTATTTTTTACAGGAAGATCACCTTCATCTAAAATTACATTACGATAAATATTAGTCACAGGAACTTCAGCTGTTGGGATAAGGTACAAATTATCAGCTTTCACATAATACATCTGACCTTCTTTATCTGGTAATTGTCCGGTTCCAAAACCCGAATCTTCATTTACCATTAGTGGTGGTAATATTTCCCGGTATCCGGCTTTTTCATTTTCGTCCAAAAAAAAGTTTATAAGGGCTCTTTGCAGTCTTGCTCCTTTTCCTTTGTAAACAGGAAATCCTGCACCGGTTATCTTATTTCCCAATTCAAAATCAATAATGTCATACTTTTTTCCAAGCTCCCAGTGGGGTAGTGGATTTTCAGGCAGTTTATGCTTTCGACCACCTTTTCTGATCAGTACGTTATCTTGTTCAGATTTTCCATCAGGAACACTCTCATGTGGAATGTTTGGAACCTGAACAAGAAGGTCTTTTATTATTTTAAAAGTATCGGCTTGTTTTCCTTGCAGAGATTTTATTTTATTTTTAAGTTGGCTGGTTTCCTCACGGGCAATATTTGCTTCATTTGCTTTTCTCTGCTTCATTAATTCACCGATTTTTTTGGAGATGGACTTTAGCTCTGCCTGCTTTGAATCGGCTTCTTGTTGAAGATTGCGTCTCATATCATCGGCTTTGATAACTTTCTTAATAATTTTGGTTCCGTCAAAATTTTTAATCTTAAGCTTGAGTAGAATATCTTCCTTATCCTTTTTTATTTGAGCTAGGGTCAACATTGTTTTTATGAATTTAATTTATTACAAATAATAAAAAATCTCCTGAAAACTGTAAAGGTAACAGTTTAAAGGAGATCAATAAGTGATAAATTTCTTTTTTTATTCAGAAACGGGAAGAATACTTACAAATGATTTGTTGTCTTTTTTCTTCTTGAATTCAACTTTACCATCAATTAGTGCAAAAAGAGTATGGTCTTTTCCCATACCAACATTCTCACCAGGATGATGTACAGTTCCACGTTGACGAACGATAATATTACCGGCTATTGCAGCTTGTCCACCATAAAGTTTTACACCTAGTCGTTTACTCTCCGATTCGCGACCGTTTCTTGAACTACCAGCTCCTTTCTTGTGTGCCATGATATATATATTTTATTGTTTTCGATTAACTATTTAGCTTTATCATCTGCCTTTTTAGCAGCAGATTTTGCCTTACTTGCAGCAGGCTTCTTAGCAGCTGTTTTTGGAGCAGCCTTTTTAGCAGCAGGTTTTGCTGTACTTGTGGTTGCCTTTTTAGCAGCAGGCTTCTTAGCAGCTGTTTTTGTAGCCGTCTTTTTTTCTGCAGTAGCTTTAGCAGCAGGGGCTTTTTTAGCAGTTGTTGCTTTAGGAGCCGTCTTTTTTTCTACTGGAGCTTTAGCAGCAGGAGTTTTCTTTGTAGCAGTTGCTTTAGGAGCAACTTTCTTGGTCTCTTTTACAGCTTTTGTTTCTGCTTTTTGAGCACCTTTTTCAATAATCTCACTGATCATTAAATGTGTCATATGTTGTCTATGACCATTTTTGACCTTATATCCTTTTCTTCTCTTCTTCTTGAAAACGATGACTTTATCACCCTTCATATGATCAATAATCTCTGCCTTTACCATGGCTCCTTTAATAACCGGAGTTCCAACGACAACAGATTTGTCATTATCAATAAGTAAAACTTTGTCAAATTCAACCTTAGAACCTTCAATTCCTTCAAGCCTGTGAACAAAGACTTTAGTGTCTTTTTCAACCTTGAATTGCTGTCCTGCTATATCAACAATTGCGTACATTATTATGTGTTTAAATTTTCTTTTACAAAATGGAGTGCAAAAATATAAAAGTTCTCTTGATTAACAAACTATTAGATGGATAAAATTGAAATTAATTTACCCAAACATCTCTCCTTTGCCTAAAATAGCTACATTCTTTCAAATGAAAGAATCTTTTGTACTAAATTCATTACTTAGGAAGGGCAACAAAGATATAGAATAAATACCTTCATAATAGCATAACTATTTCTAGTTAAAAATAAATGTATAAACTAAATTATTATATTTGTCTGACCTTGCAATAGACAATAAAATTAAAGATTGAATTCCCGGTATGATTAAATTAAATGTTTTAGGAATTTCTTATAGCCAGACCCAATCAGGAGCATACGCTCTTATATTGACAGAAGAAAATGGTGAAAGAAGGATACCTATTATAGTTGGAGGATTTGAAGCTCAATCTATTGCCATTGAATTAGAAGGACTTAAGCCACCAAGACCTCTCACACATGATTTATTTGTCAGCTTTAGCAAAACTTATGGCATCTCAATTAAGGAAGTAGTAATTTATAAGCTTGAAGAAGGAGTTTTCTTTTCGCAACTACTATGCGACGATGGGACAGAACAAGTTACTTTGGATGCAAGAACTTCTGATGCTATTGCCCTTGCCTTGCGATTCAAATGTCCAATATTTACCACTGAAGAAATTAT
>JAGLSB010000271.1 GCA_023135955.1 Bacteroidales bacterium
GGTTATGCTATTCCATCTAAAGAAGAAACTGAAAATTATGGTAATAAAGTTTCTTACGATGGAGGAATAACAGGTTCTATAGGAGTTGGTTTAAAGATTAGAAGTAAAGAAAATTTTGCATGGGATCTGAATGCCTTATACCGTTATATGAAGATAAAATATTCAGAATACAATGAGTGGTCACCACAAGATTACATCTATACAGATATTTATAATCGACTTGAATTGCGTTTGGGGTTCTATCTGAACTAGCTTAGTTTTTGCTGTGCACTAATATCCCGCATCTGAATCAGCACACCGGTACACTAGCGCACCAGTACACTAGCACATCAGCACACCAGTACACTAGCGCATTAAGATCCCGAGAGAATACTCGGGACTAGTTCAACTAACATCTTTCGGTTCGTAAACTCCCGAAAGCTGAGTTTCACTTAGCACCAGCACACTACCATCCCTCCCTTGATTCTTCCCTAATTTTATCTACTTTTGTCCCGATGAATATTGATGCAGGAAAATACAACAAAGGTAAGAAGCTACCAGTGGTAGAAGAGTTTTATACTCTACAAGGGGAAGGTCACAATATGGGTAAGGCTGCTTATTTTTTGAGAATTGGGGGCTGCGATGTTGGATGCTCCTGGTGCGATACAAAATTATCATGGAATCCAGAATTGCATCCGGCAATAGAAATAGATAATATTTTAGAGAATATTAAAAATTGTCCTGCGAAATCAGTTGTTATTACGGGTGGCGAGCCTTTGATGTTTAATCTTGACTATCTCTGTGACCAGTTAAAACATGAGGGAATAGAGACATTTATAGAAACCTCCGGGGTACATTCATTTTCAGGTACGTGGGACTGGATCTGTCTTTCTCCTAAAAGACATTCTGTTACTCAGGATATATATTTTTCTAATGCGAACGAGCTTAAAATTATTATTGCTGAAAAAGAAGACTTTGAATGGGCGGTAGAAAATTCTAAACGTGTAAATAATGATTGTTATTTGTATTTACAACCGGAATGGAGCAGACATAAAGAAATGATACCCTTAATTGTAGATTTCATCAAGGAAAATCCTGAATGGCGAATTTCTCTCCAGGCACATAAGTATATGAGAATTCCGTAGGTGGGGGAATAAGGTAAGGTTACAGGGGTTACGGGGGTTACAGGGGTTACGGGAGTTATAGGGTGGAAAACTCTATTTTGGATCATTTAAGCTTCGATTGGTTACAAAGGCTACTGAAGCAATCCCATCCTCACACATAGCAAGCTGGATCATTATTAGACGACCTCACGGTATCACGGTATCACGACATCACCTCTTCCCCCTCTTCTAAATCCTCCTAAAGGAGGGAAGCTAGCTTGTCAATTTATTATTGTTTTTAATTATTTTAGTTATGTTTTCCAATGCTAATCTCCAAAATTTGCTAATCTTCTCCTAACCAGCACTCCCGATAGCTATCGGGAAGCACTTCATCACACTAACATTCCAAGCTACTATCCATGATCAATAACATGATATGGATTAGTCTGAAAAAATAGCTAAATCAGCTCAAATTTCGTA
>JAGLSB010000272.1 GCA_023135955.1 Bacteroidales bacterium
ATGGCAAAGCCTCCTGAGAATTTTCATGATGTTTTAAAAGCATTATGGTGGGAGAGGAAAAATTCATGGGATATTGCTCATAAAATTGTTATGCACCTGCAAGGTGATGATGCTGCCTGGGTTCATGCATATCTTCATAGAAAGGAAGAAGATCCGGATAATGCATTATTCTGGTACAAAAAAGCCAATAAAGAATTTCCAGAAATGTCTATTACTGATGAATTCAGGGAAATAACCAAGGTGTTTCTTGAAAAATACGCATAAAAAGAATCCTGCTGGAAATAACAATTTACCGACTAATTTTCCTTCAATATGATAGTCTCATAAATATATAACTCAGCTGTTTTCCAGCCTTCCCATCCGATTCTTGCTTTATCTCGAGAACAATAACCTAGAAACTCCTCTATAGTCCAATTGGTTTTTTCTGCAACCTGAGGTAGGAATGTGCCGGAATAGTACCCTTCCTTAATATAAATTCCATGTTTTCCCAATTCAATTTCCGAAATATCATCTATTCTTTTCATTGGTGTCAATACAGATAATTCAATTCTGGTGTTCTTTAGTTCATTTTGGTTTAATGACTTAAATCGGCTATCGTTATTTGCTGCTGAAATTGTCATTTGCTGAACAAGCTTATACAAAGGCATATCAGAAGACATTCTTCCAATGCAGCCACGAAGATCACTATTTACATAAATGCTCACAAAAGCACCTGTTTGAACTTTTAGATTACCGGATAAATTCTTTTCACTGCAATCAAAGTGTTTTCCAGTATTGAAGTAATGTTCAAGGCATTCCCTTGACACTTTCAATAGCTGTTGCCGCTCTTCCTTATTTAAAAAGCTTCCCTGATTTTGATGCATTTTATTGATATTAATCATAAAACAAAATTGAAATATAATCTACAACACTTTTGGAAGGGCTAACTTCTCCTGAGTGTCCTCGTGACAGAATATTGCTTTTGTAGTCATAATTCATCGATTTTGAATATTCCATAAGTCCCATTATAGGTCCATAACCGCAAACACTAATGTTATTTTTTAATATTGTGTCATACATGCATAGGCAATCCTTTTTCTGAATACAATCTAATACTAATTGATCTTGTTGAAATCCCTTTTCTGGACTTAAAAAATGAGAGAAATCGGAGGATGCTATCACACAGATTTTTCGCTGACATATATTTTTTGCCTTGATAATCTTATCGCTTATTATTTTTGACACATCAGGTGTCTGTCTCGCAATGCCAATAGGAATGATCATTTTATCATTAAAATTGTAATACTGAATGTAAGGAAGTATAACTTCTGCAGAATGTTCTGTCTCAAGCATATCCGAAGATTTCTCCATTTCCATAGTCTGAATGAATTCAATATCAATGGTCAGCTTTCCTAATGGAGTTTCCCAATATTCATAATTATCACAAGCATAATCGAGATGTCCACCACGATGAAGTGGATGAAGTATAACAAAACTGTCAAAATCCATTTCAACTTGCCTCATCAATTCAAAAAATGCTAAAGTCTGGTAAGCTGAATATACATGGCCTGCATGGGGTAATACTCCTCCAAAGATTCGATTAAGATTTATTTCTTTTAGGAAACTAAAATCTAATTGATCCTTAATAATTTGCAATTGTTCCTTTATGGCTTTATCAGTTCCTGGATAAAACCTTCCTGCCACATATGGAGATCGGATTATATTATTCATCTCCTGCAATTTACATCATATTCATAATTTTATAGCCACATTTACTACATTTTCCATCAACACTGAGGTAAACCATTGTGTTATAGTAATTTCTGCTGATTTGTATGGAGTTACAATTAGAACAAATTGTATTTTGACCTTTTTCTCCGGAATAATTTCCAATATAAACATAGTCTAGCTTTTCCTTAGCAATATCAAATAGTTCCTCTAATTTTTGATTAGATGTAGCTGGAATATTGGATTTATATTTTGGGAAATATCTACTAATATGAAGTACAGTTTCCTTGCCTGATTTGTCAGAGATCCAGCATAACATTTCCTTAAAACTATCCATATTGTCGTTCAGTCCGGGAATAACCAGGAAGCTCAATTCAAGATGCCTTTTTTTGGTTCTTATGATTTCTAAGCTATTTAATACCGGTTTCAAACTTGATTTTGTATATTTTTTATAAAAAGAATTAGTAAATGCTTTGAGATCAATATTGAAAGCATCAATTAAGGGAATAAGATCTAAAAGGGGCTTTTCATTTATAAATCCATTGGAAATCATACAGGTTTTAAGTCCGTTTTCTTTGAATAGAATTGCCGTATCGTACATATACTCATAAAATATAGTCGGTTCACTATAAGTGAAAGCTATTCCTAAGTTTTTGGGTTCTGATTTACTTATTGTTAGGATTTCGGCTGGAAGGACTTGTTTGTTCCCGGATTTATCTATTCCAGATTGAGACATATTCCAATTCTGACAGAAGAAACATTGCATATTACAACCAGGAGTACCAAGTGATAATATTTGAGTTCCCGGGAAAAAATGGTACAAGGGTTTCTTTTCGATAGGATCAAAACTTAATCCCTTTGCTTGTCCATAAACATCTGTTACTAAAACATCCTTTTCATTCTTTCTTACTCTGCATTTTCCGTAATCATCTTTTTTTATTGTGCAAAAATGTGGGCAAAGGAGACATCGTATTTTACCTGGTCCAGAGTTTTCATAATATTTTGCTGGCTCAACCATATATTACAAATGTAGGAAATTCGCAATATGTTCCCTAAAGTAACAATATACCTTAATTCTAATTTTATTTCTAAATAACTGAACCATCACAGCATCCTCGCTCTCCAATATTCACAAAACAATACAAGCTTAGTCTTGTTAAATATACATGAAGTCTTTATTAATAGTATTTTTATTGTTGAATGGATTCGTTGAAAAAAACGATTCTGATAAAATATATAATTCAATGAAGGAAGAAATTGTGACATTAGGAAGTGGTTGTTTTTGGTGTTCAGAAGCTGTTTATGAATCGGTTAAAGGTGTAAGTCATGTTGTTTCGGGCTATTCTGGAGGATTAACAATTAATCCGACATATGAGGAGATTTCAACAGGAAAGACAGGTCATGCAGAAGTTGTTCAAGTACAATTTGACTCCGAAAAAATAAGTTTTGAAGAGATTTTGCTAATTTTTTTCAAAACACATGATCCTACAAGTTTAAACAGACAAGGCGAAGATATTGGCACTCAGTATCGCTCAGTAATATTTTATCATTCTGAAAAACAAAAAGAGATTGCCGACAGTATTATTAATAAATTGGATGAGCAGCAAATTTTTGATAAACCGGTAGTTACTCAGGTTCAAAAATTCAATCAATTTTATAAAGCTGAAGACTATCATCAGAACTTCTTTGAGAAGAATCCTTTTCATGGATACTGTAATGCAGTTATACAACCAAAGATGACTAAGTTTAAAAAGGATTTTAGTGAATCGTTGAAATGAGAATGGTTGCTGGTTACTGGTGCTGGTAGGTTTGCTATAATATTAAGTACTTGGTTCTGAGGAGAGAAAGCAATAATTTGCCTAGTTTGAA
>JAGLSB010000273.1 GCA_023135955.1 Bacteroidales bacterium
AGCAAAATTATTTAGTCGAATTTATACTGAACTTAATTCAGTACTGATCCCGATTTCTCACAACCGCAATCTTGTCCTCACGCTCAGCAAAGTTGGATCTTTGTGAGCAAGTCGGGCTCTTTGCTGTCAGTTCGATGATTTTGCAACTTTGGACAATTGCATTTTCTGATTGTCTAACAGAACAAAACGGATGGCACACTATGTGCTGTGCGGGATTCAGTACAACTACCTCCCTAACTATTAAAATGTTTATTAAAGGTACTAAATTTCAGGTTCCCGCACCCCCCCATTGCATATGACCGCTTACCACCAGTGCTTATTATCGTTTTGTTAAAAGTTCAAATAGCGCCTCATTTATATAGTAATTCCCTGTCCCTAATTTTTCCTTTCTAAGCAATTTATCTTCAGATAATTTATTTAAATAATTAGCTGCTGTTAATCTGGAAACACCTAAATCATTGACTACAAATTCAATTTTTGTATATGGATGTTTAAACAAATTATTTAATAAATCCTGACTGTAAAATTTATAATTATCTCTAAGTCTATGCTTGAAATCAAGCATTAATTGTTTAATCTTAAAAGTCAGATTAATAGTTTCTATTGCTGTTTCTTCAGCTCCTTTTATCATAAATAGAATCCAATCTTCCCATAAGTTCTCATCTCTCACTTTTTGAAGGAATTTGTAATATTCAGATTTGTGTTTAATGATATATTTACTTAAGTATAAAATTGGAAGTGTTTGCAGTTCTTCTAAGATCAAATACAAAATATTAATTATTCTACCTGTACGACCATTACCATCATAAAATGGATGAATACTTTCAAATTGAAAATGGATTATTGCCATTTTTATCAATGGGTCACAATCTTGCACCTCCGAATTATTAATATACTTTTCAAGATTTCCCATTAAATTCAATATATCCTCGTAATCTTGAGGTGGTGTATAAATTGTTTCTCCAGTAGCAGCATTCTTCAAGGCTGTTCCTGGCAATTTTCTAAATCCTGCCTTATTGTCCTCAAGCACTTCCTGAATTTGTAGAATAGTCTTATTTGTTAACAGCTTAGTTTTGTTTATCAATTCAAACCCTTTCTTAAGTGCAGAAATATAATTCTGAACTTCCTTAGCATTAAGAGATTTAAACGAATCCAGGTTTAGCTCTGACTTATACAAATCATCATGTGTTGTTATAATATTCTCAATGGCAGAACTGTCTTTTGCTTCTTGTAATCCAAGAGTATTTATTAGGATACTTTGATTCGGAATGGTAGATGCAATCCCTTTCAATTCCGCCAAGGCAGCGTGTGCTGATGGCAAAGCTTTTAAAACCTTTTTAGTCTCTAAATCAATAATTAACGGCAATTCAGCTAATTCCCAATTTTTCATTATGTAAAGATTATTAAATTATCTATACAAAGATAGCCCATTCTGTATAGAAATTGCAAAAATCTTTACATTAAAAACCTAAATTGTATAATAAACATTGAAAAACATACAGACAATTTGGTTTTCGGGCATTGGTGGTAACTCGAAAACATATTCAATATTAAATTAACTACACCATAAATAATTCCCCTTGACTATATATGAACTATTGTGCCGGTTTCATATGCCTTCTGGCAAGCTCCTGTAATCTTTGTAGCATTTATTCCATCAATAACACCAACACCGGGTTTTCTGTTTTCTAAAATGCAGCTTACGAATTCCTTAACTTCATTCACATAAGCATCATCAAACCTTTCAAGAAAATCATGAGAACACTCCCGAACAGCTCCGGTATTATCATAAATAGTGATATGATTTTTTTCCGGCACACTGGCAATTCTTAAAGTTCCTTCTGTCCCAATAATTTCTGTTTCCACCTGGTAACCATTAGGACAGGTTCTGCCAACATAAAGCATACAAATCATATTATCTTCAAAATTGATAATTGCCACTCCGTTATCAATATCGCCCTCAGCAGCATATTGAGGATATTTATAACATCCTCCAACGGCATATACTGATTTTGCTTCTTTTCCTAAAAACCATCTTGCAAGATCAACATCATGACTGGCCATATCCTGAAAAATACCACCACTAGTTTTCAAAAAAGGAATAACCTTCAATGCATCAGTGTCTGGGTCTACACCATAACATCTGACTAAAAAAGGTTTTCCAATCTTGCCATTATCAATCATTTCTTTTGCATAACTGTATGATTTATCATAGCGTCGCATAAAGCCAAGCATGAAAATTTTATCGGGGTGCGCATCTACAACTTCTTTCACCCTTAATGTTTCCTCCAGATTTACACCCAGAGGTTTTTCGGTAAATACATGATATCCTGCTTTTAATGCCTTTTCAATTTGTTCACAATGAACATTTGAGCTTGAACCAACAAAAATTGCATCCATCTCCTTATTTAATAGCATTTCATCATAGTCAGAATAAACATGTTCTATATCAAAGGATTCTTTGGCATCAGCAAGTTCACTTTCATTTATGCTACATGCAGCTATTAACTCAGCACCAGATACCTTAAAAGCTATATTCTCAGC
>JAGLSB010000274.1 GCA_023135955.1 Bacteroidales bacterium
TGTTGAGACGCAAGATTTTGCGTCTGTACACTTCACGATCACTCACCAATGCTGGCGATCATTTACTACCACTCTCTACTACTTACCAAAATTCTTTTTCAAATTAATCCAATGCCATAAACTCGTGCCAGATAGAATCCGCAGTGACATTCCAAACCCTGAATCCCATAGGTGCTTCATCGAAATTTTTACTAGTTGTTTCTCCGGTTACCATTTGAATACCATTATAATCATTAATAATAGTTCTATGGGCATGTCCGGAGAGGTAGGCTTTAATGTTTTGTTGTTCAAACAAACTTAGTAACTCCTTTCTTTTGTTCAGGGGTATATTGAAATATTTGTCTTCCTCTTCAGGTTCATCCAAATACAAGGGATAGTGACCCATTACAAATCCAGGCTGATCTTCGCCTGTTGTATTTTTCACAGTTTCCATAAACCACTGATTGTGCTTTTCAGATTCTTCACCACAATCTACTTTCCATAACTCTGTATTACACACTGTAAAGGAATATCCTTTATGTTGGAAATTATAATAGTCATCTCCAATGACATTTCTATATTTTTCAAGACTTGATTCCGTTGGGTTGTTTCCAATATCATGGTTACCTGCAGCACAATAGGAAGGCATAGAAAACCCATTCCTGATTTCAATAAAATCATTGAAGGAACTGTCGGTGGCATGATGTACTAAGTCACCACATATTAGAACGAAATCCGGTTCCATCTCATTAATTATTTCAACCGCTTGAGTAAATGTTTGAACATCGTGCTCGTATCCTCCCATTCCAAGTTGAGTATCACACATTTGCACAAAGGTGAATGGTTCGGTTTTTTTCTGATTGCAGGAAAAGAGTATGATCAGTGCGAGAAGGAATAAGTATTTAAGAGGTGATAATTTCATATTGAATGTCATTTTTTTCATTTTAAAGTATTTATAGTTTTTCTATAGCTATTTATTAGTGTTTTTATCTAATACATTGAATAAGGAATAGCATCTTCGGTTACTCCTCTTTCAAAATTTGGTTTGGCTGACATTTCAAAATTTAATACTCCACCTTTTAAAAGTTCCTCGTGAACTAAATAATTTTTGTCCCAGGTTTTCCTGTTGAATTCAAGATTCTGAATATATACATTTTCTTTGTTGTTGTTCTCGGCTAAGATTTTTAATTCTTTCCCATTTTGAAGCTTCAATGTCATTTCATTAAAAAGTGGTGAGCCGATCACGTATTCATTGTTACCTGGGCATACAGGATAGAATCCCATTGCAGTAAACACATACCATGCCGATGTTTGACCATTGTCCTCATCTCCACAATATCCATCGGGATGAGGAGAATATAATTTATCCATAATCTCACGAACGTGTTGTTGTGTTTTCCATGGAGTTCCGGCATAATTATATAAATATGTCATATGCTGTATAGGTTGATTTCCATGCGCATAATTTCCCATATTAGTTATTTGCATTTCTCTAATCTCATGAATGGGGAATCCGTAATAAGAACAATCAAAATCGGGTGGCATAGAAAATACAGTATCGAGAGTCGCTAAAAATCTATCTTTTCCCCCCATTATATCAATCAAACCATCGATGTCATGAAAAACGGACCATGTATAATGAAGGCTATTGCCCTCGGTAAATGCATCGCCCCATTTTAAAGGATTAAAGGGTGACTGGAAACTCCCATCTTCGTTTCTGCCTCTCATCAATCCAGAAGAAGCATCATATACATTGCGATAATTTTGAGATCGTTTGGCAAAAAGATCAATTTCATCCTGTGGGCGATCCAATTCTTTTGCCAATTGCCAAATACAGAAATCTGCATAGGCATATTCCAGGGTCCGTGCAGTATTTTCATTAATACCTACATCATAAGGAATATATCCCAGCTCATTATAATAATCGGCACCATAACGTCCTACAGAAAAGACTTCATTATGATATCCGGTTGAATTTTTCAACATAGCCTCGTACAGTGTTTCTATATCGTAATCCCGGATCCCTTTCATATAAGAATCTGCAATTAAGGATGCCGAATTAGAACCTATCATACAATCGCGATGACCTGGGCTCGCCCATTCAGGTAACCATCCACTTTCTTTATAAGTATTAACCAATCCCTGCATTATCTGACTGTTCATGTCGGGATACATTAGAGTAAAAAATGGAAATACAGCACGAAATGTATCCCAGAATCCGTTGTCGGTAAACATATAACCAGGCAGAACTTCTCCGTTATACGGACTATAATGAACTATTTCATCATTGGCGTTTAATTCATAAAATTTTCTTGGAAAAAGAAGTGTTCTATAAAGATTTGAATAAAATGTTTTTTGTTGATCAAGAGTTCCTCCCTTCACTTCAATACGGCTTAATTCTTTCTCCCATATTTGAGTCGATTGTTCATGAATATCATCAAAACTAAGGTCACCGATTTCACGTTCCAGATTCAATTCTGCCTGTTCCGGACTAATGAAAGAGGAAGCTATATTTACATTGACTATCTCGCCTTTTTTTGTTTTAAAACCAATAACAGCACCAACGTGTTCGCCTTCTTCTTCAAGATTATTTTTTATTAGCTTATCCTTATTCCATGTGTGATTTAGCTCAAAATCTTTATCGAAAACGGCTACAAAATAATTGTGAAAATTTTCAGGAACACCACCTCTGTTATTTCTGCAATAGCCAATAATCTTCCTTTCTTCAGGAATAATTTTTACCATTGAGCCTTTATAAAAACCATCCAATAAAATATAAGAACTATCATTATCAGGGAAAGTGAATCGGAAACTGGCTGCTCTTTCTGTTGGTGTTACTTCAACAGTAACATCATGATCGGCCAGATATACACTATAATAATTTGGTCTGGATATTTCAGCTTTATGGGAAAACCACGACGCTCTTTCATCTTCATCAAATTTTAATTCGCCGGTCACAGCCATTAAGGAGAATGCTGCATAATCATTAATCCACGGACTAGGTTGATGAGTTTGCTTAATGCCACGAATTTTATGTGCATCATAAGTATATCCCCATCCATTGCCCATTTTTCCAGTTTGGGGTGTCCAGAAGTTCATTCCCCAGGGAACAGCGATAGCAGGGTAGGTGTTTCCGTTGGAAAGAGAATGTTCGGAGTCTGTACCTACCAATGGATTTACAAGTTCTACTAAAGATATGGTTTTTTCATCCGTATTATTATTGACACAGGCTGTTATTGATACAAGCACTAACAGAAATGGAAATATTCGGGTAATTTTCATGTACTAAAATTTTATTTTTTTGTAATATTGATCGTGGAAAAAATCAAGCACCTAAGATACTATTTCAATCAGAGAAAATACCAGTTATCATTATTTTTGAATTGAATATTTGCTGTCATCTATTTCACTCCCTCTCCCAAGCGAGCAACGCGAGCACCTCCCAAGTGAGCAACGCGAACGCCTCCCAAACAAGTGCAACGAGTGCCTCCCACGCGAGCAACGCGAGCACCTCCCCTGCGAGTGAAACGAGCACCTCCCCAACACCCCTCCAACTTTTCAAAAAAAACTCCTACCTTTGCACCAAGTAATCCGGGGCTGATTTGGTTTAGACAGCAGGATAAATTGGTAGACAAGCATGCCGGGCTTTGAGATTTGGCCCGTTAATACTAATTCTCACACTTTTATTTGGCGATACTAATTATTCACTCGCTGCTTAATAACGCTAAGCGTTGTCTAGCTTAATCCCGGTTTAGAATCGGGACGAGACATTCCGCAACGTTGCCTGTTCTGTTAGGCGTTGAGTTCGGAATGGCCGCATAACGGGACTAGTTCGGGTGAAGCTTTGGCACCCGGGCGAAATTAAGAAGCTAAGGTTAAAGCTGGTTGTTTTGCACCTGGTTTTTCTCGAAAACTCAAGCAAAACTAAGCATGTAGAAATTCTATGGGTTTCCTGTTTGGACGAGGGTTCGAGTCCCTCCAGCTCCACTTCTTTAAAAACAAAGAATACCAAAAGGCTCTTAAAACATAGATTTTAAGGGCTTTTTTATTTTTACCCCTATTCAAAACATTCAAATATTATCAATATTCTGGTGCCTTATACGATACCTAAAGTGCTTTTTAGTAAAAAAAGGTATCCGATATAGCTGTAAAGCATTGTAATAAAAATGATTAAAACATCACTTTTTCATACATTTTTACTAAATTTATATCAAAATGGAAACACAAAAGATGAATAAACCGACTATTTCCGAACGCGAGACCCTGAGCATCCTTTTCTATCTAAGAAAAGATAAACAAGGTAAAAAGTGATTATCCGAATCATATTCCACGGGTGCAGCAATTTCAACTGCCATATCTATTGTATGATAAGTTTTTCCAGTACCAGGAGGACCGTAGAGGATGGTATTTAATGAGAATATATTTTCCATTTTTCGATTAATTTCTGTTTTTAGAAGATCATCTATTGCATCAATTAAAACCGGATCTTTTAATTCATAGACAGTTGTCTGCAAACCAGTATTATTTTTCAGATTAATGTCCTCAGTATGTTTCCAGTCAATTGCTTTTGTATGAGGGAAATCGAATTCTTCCCGGTAATAATAATCTTCAGTTATAATCCCTATACCCAAAACTTTCTGGCCCTCCTGAGCAAGAACCACATCTCCTGGATTCATCTCTAAAAAGAAGTTGATGATTTCACCAGCTTTTCTTGTCTTTAAACTTTTATTATCTTCATAGTAACCGAGTTGATCAAATAATTTTATAACATCATTTTTACTTTTGATTTCTTTTTCAGAAAGATCTTTAAGTTCAGGCCAACCTACTGATACATGACATTGATCCTGCATTAGGTCCCAATATTTCTTGTCTCCATCTGTAGTCCCCACTCGCCAATATCTTCTTTCACCTTCAGCCTTTTTATCCAGCATCTGATACAAAATATCTTGAGCCAGAATGTAGTGTGATTTATCTTCATGTCCTTCTTCTGGAATGCACTCGGCTTTTAGCTCAAGCAATTCCTTATCAGGTATTATGTATTCCCCTATTAAATCATCCAATAATTGTATATAGTGAAGATACTTTTCTCCAGTTGGTTTAATTTTTACCCCGATTATATCACAATATTTCCTATAAAACGAGTCTTTGTAAAAAGGGTATTTATTCGCATCATAGTACGCCAAATATGTTGCAATAGTTCTCTCGTCCTGATGGTGTGAATCACTTTCTTTAGACCATATTTCTCTATAGATGGCTAAGGTCTCTGTATTGAATTTGGTTACCCTGGTTTGCAGATCTATTGATTCATCGAAGAGAAATACAAACTGTTCCCTGAATTTTTCAGTCCTTTCTTTTACAATGTGATTTCCAACTCCTTTGGCATTATAATAAATTAAGTTTGAATAGTCTATACTTTTATATTCATCTTGAAAATTCACTTCATCTAAATCCGGCCTATGATAATATTTCTTAGTAAGCTCCCATTTGTAAAATTCATCCCCCATTCGTGTTTCACGATTTCTCTCTTTGTACCGACGAATCATATCAGCAACAGGATCCAAACCAATTGACTTTTCTTTAATATCGAATCCCATTTTTCTTAGAAATTTATTAGTGGCATCGCCACCTGCATATTCCCATAAATGTTCACCATTCATTTGTTTATGAGCATACCTCATTACCTCCTTAGGAGGATAGAGTTCTCCACCGATTATTACATCGTAACCGGTTGACGGAATAAGTTCTAAATTTTGCGTTTTAATTAGATCAATTGCTTTCAGAACATGATCTTTGGTAATGTTTTTGGGTTCAAAAGGCATAGTTATTTATTAATTTTTAGACTTTTCGCCAAATTTGATCTACTAATCCTAATATTTTCCACTATGAGTTGCAAAATCTCTTTTGCTTATCACTCAATTTGATTCGGATTAAATAATTTGACTATTGACTTCCTATCTGTTTATCCACCCATTTGGCCATCTATAAATATAGTAAACGGAATAGAATATTCTACTCAATACAAAAAACTCAAGTTAAAATACTAATTACTCCCTTCACTTCTTTAGCGATCAATTTCTCATTTGGGAATTCGCCCTGGACTAAACTTCGGAATTCTGTATTGTATGTATCCTTTAATTGATTCCAAACCTCGTCAAAATTCACAAAAACTGGGGATTCAGTATATGATGAATTCAACCAGTTTTCAGGATCGTTAAATTTATTTTTATCCTCCACAAGCATACTTTTGAATTGCTCAACAAACTCATCAGTTTGAATATAATCTTTACAGTAGTCTGACTTGCTCAAAAAGTATATATCGTAAAAGTGACGCACTTTTGCTCTTAATTTCTCTATGCTATCTTCGTAAAAAGACAATCGAACCAAGGATAAAAGTTTTTCAATCAGCGTTGATTCCGGAATCAGGATATTCAAATTAAATCCTTCCAGACCATATTGCGAAATCGACTTTTCCTTATTTGAATTTACAAAAAAATCTGCAATTAGAGAATTTACTTTCAAAGACTTGTAGGGCACAGGATTTGCAAAAGAGTTAATCTCTAAAATAAGTTTTTCCTGAATTCCGGATTCTGAATCTGGTTCAAAAACCCGGGCATAATCGTAGGCTGTTTTTCTAAATTTAGTTTGTTTACTTGTTATATCGTCAATGAAAACTTCATTAAAACCTTTGGTAAGTTTTTTTTCAATCTTACGAATTAGCCTTCTAACTTGTGTTTCAGTCTGGCCGTTTGATTTTAGGATAGCAAGATCAATATCTTCCGAAAACCTTTCAATCAACTTATAAACTTTTGATAAGGAAGTGCCACCTTTGAATACAACTTTATCTGTAAATTCAGAATTGGCTAATCTCCAGAGCATAAATGTAACCCAATAATCTTTCTCAATAAATACTTCCCTTATTTCAAGAAAATCACTTGTAGCTCTTATTGCATCTTGGAATGCCTCGGTATTTTCATGTAGTTTCATTGTATTCTCCATTTATCGTTTTCAAGAATAAACTCTTTGCTTATTTTAAACTCAAAGACAGTAGCAGGGTTAAGGGATCTATATAAAGGTTCCGTGATTAAACTTCCGTCAATTTGTTCCAACATAGCACCTGTTAAGGCTCTGGTTCCCGGATTATATTTCAGAGCATATTTGGCAATAGACAATCGATCTGTCTCATTTAGCTCTTTCAGTATTGAGATTATTCTTTTGCAGGAGTTTGTAACATCAGCATCAGGTATCCTTTTTATAAATCGGATAGAATCAAGAATTTGAAGTAATGGAATGTTTTCCTTGGTTATCGTATTTTTCTGGCGTATAAAACGAATTCTGTATTTACCTCTTGTTTTAGTCTTTCTCTCCTTGTTGGTCCCTATCTGAATTGTATTTGACACCTGTGTTGTTAAGCTCAGTCTATTATAAATACTAAGTCCGGTGAGGTATCCTATTATTTTATTCTCTTCTTCCAAAAGATCCTTTACTACCTGATATTCTGTAGGACGTAACATCCCAAAAATTGAATCCTCAGGTTTGTAAAACTGTCCTTTCGCAAGTCGTGCAATTTTCCCTGAAGCTACCAATCGACTTAGGATTTTCTTCAAGGCTTGAATCTTATTCACCGGCAGGTCAAAATCATCATAGGTGAAAACATAACCTGATTTAAACCTGTTTATCTTATTTATAACTATATCAGTTACTTTCATTTGACAGTATATTTTATGTAAATATACAAAAAGTCACGTTTTTACCGTCAAAAACGTGACTTTTTTATTTGTGTAACGACACTATTCTATCTCTCATAGCTAATAATTTAAATCTGCTTAATAAGTCCATCGCACTCCTTTGTAAATGATTATTATAGTAAACTCTGAAATAGGACTCCTATTTATCGCATACCCAAAGGAGCTCATTAGTTATTTTCTTATCTGTAGTATTGGCATCTCAATCGAAGGCCAATATTCCCTTCTAAATTCTCAAAACAAATCCCAATGCCCATGCGAACCATAATTCCCATTTAA
>JAGLSB010000275.1 GCA_023135955.1 Bacteroidales bacterium
CACAGAACATAAGTCTGGGATCGGTTCACCTTAAACCAGACGATCCTTACCGGGGAGAAGAAATGATTAAACTAGCCAATTGGATATCGGTGAATAATTCAAACTTAATAATTGTCGGCGATTTTAATTGGGGTTATCGTAGAACAGCTTATATAGAAAACTACCTGGGTGAAAAACGAATAAAGGCAATGCATGATTCTGGAACTGTCTTTCAATTATTTTATGAATTATCCTATTTAGTTAAAGCAAAAGCTAATAAGCTTAGAACTAATATGGGATTTCGTAAAAGTGGTTATTTCTACGACCAAATATTAATCTCTCCCGATTTATCTGATAATCTTGCTGATGGAGGTGAATTTCTTAAAGATTGTGGAATTTTTGCCTACGATCTCAGGAGTGGATTTATGAAACAAACTGATAATTATATTGAAGCAGAAAGGAGTAAAGGCTTGAATAAATATATTGATCTTCTTTATAAGGATAATGATATCGCGAATGAAGCCATTTTATCGAAAACAAGATCAAATGTCGACTATTATTCAAAGGACTATACAACCTTCTTTGTTTCAGATCATAGAATTGTATGGGTACAGATAGATGTATTTGATAATTAAAAAACTAAATTATGAGTATTATTAAGAAATATGATACCAGATTAAGGAAAAAAATTGCTCTAAGAGCAGTTTGGTTACCTGGCACCTATATTAAGGTAGGTGATATTCTAAGGTTAAAAAATGATGCATTTGTTAGTGTAGGTAATCTTAAAGATTATGACATCTCATTTTCAGAGAAAATAATTGCTGAAGATCATTCAATAAAGATACAGTCCCAGGGCGTGTCATGTACCCTCAGCCAGAACAAGGCAAATATTAATGTTAGCAAGCTTGCTACAGAAATTGAGGCAGATCTGAAAATCTCTTTTAACGCTGAAAATTCCTATTTTATGAGAACACCAAAACTACAGGGTATGGGATTGGATCAAGCTCTTAAGGTGTCTCATAAGATCGCGAAAATTCCAAACTGGGATTTCAGAAAGAACTATATAGTTCACAAAATCTGGATCGCAGATGATTTTGTTTTTCTGGGAAGTACCAAAAAAGGAATAGATCTGACGTTTACCGGGAAAGGAGAAGCAATTAAAAATCTTTTAGACAATGGTATTAGTTCAAACACCTCGGTTAAAGGTCAAAATGAATTAGGCTTTGAGATCCTGGGTAAATCAGGCCCCATAGTTATGCAGGTCTTTAGGGTAAAACGAGATGGGGATTTTTATTAGATCTGTATTCTTCTACTGAAATAATAAGTGTTTACTACTAAGCATATGATCCAGGCCTTCGGATTCCAAAAGGATTTGTTGCCTGGATCATATTCGTTATAATGGAAGAATGAGTTTTAAAGTATTCTGGGAAGGATTAGTATAAATACGCAGAAGAGAAATGCTATTTTAACCAAGCTTTTAATTTTAGAATTCCAGGATTCTTTTGTTTTAAGAGTTCATCAATAAGGCTCCCAAAATCTTTTAATTTAGAATTAATTTCAGAATGTAATTTATTGGGATTATCCTGCAAATTAAAGACTGACAATTTAATTTTCTGCTTATTACAAATCCAGACTATCCAATCTTCCAGCTTAACAGAAAGAACAAAAACTTTATTATTTGAATTATCGCTATAATATTTAATCCCCTCTGTCTTTTCAATGAATCTTAATGAATTTTCGTAGGGGTGCCTGGGTCCTCCGGGATCTTCATCCACTATAGCCAATTGATTTCCCTTTTTAGAGAGGGTATTAAAAACTCTGGATTTCCCAAAGTGGTGGGTAATTGATTTGCGAGGGATTCCTAACTTTGAAACTAAAAGCTCATCCGGTTTACACTCAACATGAACTTCTTTCATTTCCCGAGGATTTTGTCAAAGTTGAAAAATACATCCGAATTTAAATCCAATACTTCAGATATCTGATCATCTCCGAGTACAGAAACTTTAGTTTGGTAATCTTTCATCTCTGTGATACAGACATTTAAGTCTTCCTTTTTTGATTTTTCTATGAGGCTCAACAAGAGATAAGGGTTATGCGTAGTAATAAAGAATTGATTTGTTTCATCCAAGGCAATTCTTTCTGCAATGTATTTTGTGTAAAATGGAAAAGTATTACTCTCCGGTTCATCGAATAAAATGATTCCTTCCTTATTACTTTTCATGGCAATGATATAGAAAATGATCCTCTGAAGTGTTTCTGATAATGAGGAGTATGGATAACTGTATATTTCATCATCCACCAGCTTGCTTGCCAATATTTCATTCTCTGTGGGCTTCAGTGTCAGGGTAAGATCTTTTGATTTTAAAAAATCCGAAACCCATTTCTTATATTCTGGATTTGACAACAACAATGAAGGTAAATTTCTCCCATATGGAACAGACAGGTGAGGCATATAGTCCAGTGAAAAGCTTGAAAGCCTCTTATATTCATAAAAATGAACATTAGTGGCTCCTGAAATCCCACTATTAAGAACTTTACCCTCATGCGAGATTGATGTAGGGCGATCAGCATCCTTCTCAGAATCTAAAAGAAAATTGAATTGATTTTCAGGGGAACCATCCTCACGAATGGCATATTTTAGAATAGTGTGTCTATTATCAGTCTTGACCTCAATTGGGATAGTAATATTAAAATCATAAAACAAATCCCCCATTGTTTTAAAACGGAACATTTGATCATTCATAGTCTGCCCCTCTCCTGCCATTGCATTCTGAGATTGTAGTGAAAGAGCCTCAATAATATTACTCTTTCCACTGTTGGGCTCACCGATGAATATATTCAATTTCTTACAGGGCATATCCAAATCCTTAACAGACTTGAAGTTTCTAATAATTAATTGATTAATCATATAGTTGTTTTCAATAATAATTGGCTGTAAAATTATTGCTAATGTTCCCTCGATACAGTTAAAATTGTCATTCTGGAATTAATCGAAAAGGATTAGTAATAGTTTCATTGCCAAACAATTTTAATAATGCGACTGAATTGTCCTTACTTATGTTGGCTTTCCTAATTTTTTTTAAATGATAGGGTTGATTCAGGGTGGGTATCCTGGTGGCAAAAAATGGCCAAAGATTATTATTCGAATATTTCTTTTTAAGATCAGGGAAATCAATAATTGGTTTAACAGAAGGATTATTTTTAAAATCTTTTGAATACTTAAATACCCATTCTTTATTTTTATAAGAAAGATCTCCTACAAGCTGCTTTCCATACATAAGGTGAAAAACACCGACAATTTCTTCAGGATTATCTGAATATTCCATCCCTTCAACCTTCCACAATATCTTTTTTATCCTCTCAATCATTTTGCAAAGTTAATATATTCCTTATAATACCATGTCTATAAACCAAATATGCTTTAATTAATGTTCTTCTTCTTTCACTAATTAGTTGTAAAAATTCTCTATCAATCATTGATAAAACCCTATTTAGTGCATCTGGTTTGCAAACATTCAGAATCATCTTACATTCAACAGCTTTGGGCAAGTTAAGTATTTCTTCAACCATTTCAAAATGGTTCAATTTTACTTTTCCTTCCCAACCAATTTTTGGCGAACTATTATTTGAATATTTTATTATAAAGGAGTTAAGACGATTTTTATCAGAAAGTATTTTACTAATTTTAGCTTCATCCTCATTCCAAAACAGACCTCTTGCTGTATCATATATTGGAGAAAAAACAGGTTTCTCCTTCCCTTTTATGTTTCGGATAATACCACAATTATAAAAGTGTCGATCATTATTCCCTACCAGTGCGTCAAAAATTAATAATTTCATAAATTCCAAGCTTAAGTCTTCATAGTCATCAGTGAAAAAATGTTTTAAAGTTTCAAGTGTAAATTGCACAGTAAAAAACTCTGGCGATTTATTTTGCTTCTCAATTTCTTCAACAAAATTCCTATCATTTAAGTACCCAGCGTATAAATCAGCCCCATGATCTAAAACCTGTTCTTTTGGTTTGATAAGAAAATATTTCGACAAAAAACGAATCTGACCTCCTAACCATGCTAATTCAGAAAGTGCCATATTAAATCCAAGTTCCTCTCCAATTCTATTCAACAGATATTCAGATATTACTTCCATTGAATAATGCTTATGCCCATGCTTCGCAATATACCGTGGCCACGTCTTCGGATTTGATTTTCTACCGGTTCCAAAATGATAATAACCAATAAAATCCTTTGGTGCATCACCAGATATAGCAATATCTGTTACAATAAAGTATTGATGCTTTTTAGCAAAAGAAATACACCCAGCTTTAGGTTTGAAACCACTATATTCCAAAATAGGCAGAGCCTTAATATGTTTTTTCTTATTCATCGGATATACTACATAGCTTATGCTAAAACTATTTCATTTTTAAAAGGCTGTCCTGAAACTCTTTTGGGTTAGTAAGAGGGAGATAAACTCCTTCATAATCAGATTTTGCTGTTAGGCAGAATAGTATACCTCTTGCCGTTGAAAAAGCAATGCTTACTAAATTAACAACTAACTTATTGGGGATATCGATGGTTTTCTCATCAACTTTCTTAACAATACCTTCAAAATTTTGAAAGTGAAATAACATCTCTATACTTACTCCAAATAACTTGTTCAAACTTGCATCTGCTTTTTTATATACAAAATCAAGGGAAAGATCAATCTTAAACAAAGCGTCATCCTGATTAAAATCAAGATTATAACTTTTACTGATGCCAATGTTCCTATTTTCAAAACTTTCAATACTTAGTGAATCTAATGAATTTAAATAAGATGACTTTTGCTTAATTGAATGTAAGCCAAATTCCATTTTTTTTTCTGCCATGTTATACTACTTTACTGGTTTCACGGTTTTCGTAATTCGTATATTCATCTTCCATTATAGGCACTCTTAGCTGTATGAGTTTCCCTCCAGCTTCATTTGGATTAAAAGAAACTTTGTTGTCTAAGTCACC
>JAGLSB010000276.1 GCA_023135955.1 Bacteroidales bacterium
GTACCTATTCAGTAACCAATCATTTAGGTGCACGAGTAAAAGAAGGGATAATTTCTGAGCAATTTGAAATTGATTTGAGCTCTTTTTCAAGTGGGATATATACTTTGATAATGAAAAATGGTAATAATGTGGCTGTAAAGAAAATTGTTTTAAATAAATAATAAAATATACAAAATAAAAATCCAAACAAAAATAAATCTGATTCTTTTAACAGCTTGTTTAGATTAATAAAGAGAACAATAGGATAAGTATGGGGCCAATGTGGACAGTAAGTAAGGCTGGAGATATTCATTATTTAACCAGTGTTGGTGGTACTGCAGTTCACTATTACAAAAAAGCTGGTGAAAATAACTTTACTAATTCAACCAATTGTCCACCTCCTGCAGGAGATGTATTTAGTGTGGGAGAGCATATTCTGGTGGTAACACTTGAAAATGGCCGACCGCTAATCAAAACAACACTGGCGAGTGAGAATGCCTGGACCACATTATTAAAAGAGGAAAAAGGCGACCTTTATCGTCATTGCAATGTTACCATGGCAGATAATAAGATTTTTTTGTGCGCCATGAAGAAAGGTAAAGGAGAGAAGCAGCCAATAACCTTGCTTACTTATGATGTAAGATTTAAATAACTTTGTCGAAATTATAGCTTAGGATTTTAGTGTAGTACTAAGCATCAGTATCTTTCGATAGTTTAGCCTTAAATGCTGTTGGTGTCTCCCCATATTTTGCCTTAAATGAGCGAATGAAGTACGATTGTGAGTTGAAACCAACAATGATAGCAATTTCATCCATATTCAGAGTGTCTTTTTTTATGAGTTCAACAGTATTTTTTAACCTGATATCCCGAACAAATTCAGATGGGCTTAGGTTGACTGCAGCTTTTAACTTCCTGTGAAACGTGCTTCTGCTTACATTTAACATTGAGGCTAGTTCCACTATTTCGAAAGACGGGTTTTGAAGATTTTCATTGACAATTTTTTCCGCTTTTTCTATAAATGATTCACTTATATGGGAGGACGAAAAGGCTTCGTCTTTATTATCCTCATATTTTTGCTTCACAGTCTCCCGGATACTAAAAATGTTTTCAATTCTGGCAAATAAAAATTCTTCTTCAACTGGTTTGGTTATGAAAGCATTGGCACCTTTGTTCATGCTTTCAATTTTGTACTTATCATCGCTCAGGGCAGTGAGTAAAATAATTGGTATATGCTTTGTTTTTTTTGTTTCTCTAATTTTACTTATAAGTTCCATGCCACCCATGCCTGGCATCAGCACATCCGAAATAATGATATCGGGAATTATTTCATTGGCAATTTCAAATGCCTGTTGCCCATTTTTAGCTGTGAGTACTTTATATTTCGATGAAAGTAGATTTTTAAAATAAAACCTCAGTTCGTCATTATCTTCTGCAAACAATACAATCTTATTCTTTTCAGGAAAATTTGTATGAATGGATTGATCATGATTACTTTCTTGTATCTGGTCGAAGTGATATTGAATAATGATCTCCTCTTGTTCAAAATTATAATCGCTTGTAATTGGAATATTAATAACGAACGTGGCACCATTGCCCTTTTCTGAAGTCACCAAGATATTTCCATTGTGCAGATGTATGTATTCCTGACATATGTGCAAGCCAATACCCGTGCCAATCTCATCATTTTCATTATCAACAACAAATCGTTCGAAAATGTGAGGCAGAATATCAGCTTTAATCCCTTTGCCATTATCCTTAACCTTAATCTCCAGTGATTCTCCAAAAAATTTATTCCCTGTACAGAAAACATCTGAGTAGCTATTTTCCATAAGTGTTTTTTGTTCCAATGAAAGAATTATTTGTCCTTTTTCAGGCGAATGTTTTAGTGCATTCGACAATAAATTATAAATTACTTTTTCAATTTTTTCGGGATCAATGGGTAGGTGCAATGATTTAAAAGTGGAGGTGAAAATGCAATTGATCTCCTTCTCGGTGATCTGATACTCAAAACAGTTGTAAACATTTCTGCAAAGACTTACAACTTCTTCTTTCTCCAATTTTAATTTGACTTTATTCAATTCTATTAAACGGAAATCGAGAATCTGATTGGTCAAACGTAAAAGCCAGTCAGCATTTCGTTTAATTATCTTTATATGATCCATCGTTCCCGGATCATGAATAAATTTCTTCATTAAATTATTAAGTGGGGAAAGAATAAGTGTCAGCGGTGTTCTGAACTCATGAGATACATTGGTGAAAAATTTAACTTTCTCGGAAAAAAGAAACTCATCAGCAGCATGTTTATACCTTTCTTTGATAATTTCCTTTCTAATTCTGAACACAACAATTAGAATTGTTGCCAAAAAAACAAAGTAAAAAATATAAGCGTACCACGTTCGCCAAAAGGGTGG
>JAGLSB010000277.1 GCA_023135955.1 Bacteroidales bacterium
GTAATTGTAGAGCCGATAAAATTATTTGGGTCAGCAATTGATGACAAACTCGTTCAGAAAATTCTTGAGGAAGTAGGAGGTAATCAGGATCAACGACCAGTGCTGCAGCATGCCCTGATGAGAACATGGAATTATTGGGTGGAAAATTCCTCAGGTAAAAGAGCTATAACTGTTTCCGATTATGAAAATATTGGCGGAATTGACCGCGCACTAAGTGATCATGCTAATGAAGCTTTTGACGAGTTAGATTCGGTTGAAAAGGTTGCGTGTGAGAAAATTTACAGGTCCCTTACCGAGCAAGGGGTTGATAATAAAGGAGTAAGAAGGCCAAGCAGAGTCTCTGGTCTTGCTAAGATATCCGAAAGCTCTGTTGAACAAGTAATTAAAATTGTAAATATTTTTCGCGGTGAAGGACGGTCTTTTCTAACACCATCTTTCAATATTGAGATTGATGAGAATATTGTAATCGATTTATCCCATGAAGCTCTTATGAGAGTATGGGATAGGCTTAACATATGGGTTGATGAGGAAGCTACTGCTGTGGGGATGTATAAGAGACTTTCTGATTCAGCCGCTAATTACCAGGTTGGAAAAACTGGTTTATGGAGACCCCCGGATTTGCAGCTTGCAACTAATTGGAGAAATAAAAACAGTCCAAATCTGGCCTGGGCAGAACGACATGGTCCGGCTTTCGAGAGGACCATAGTATTCTTAAGTACAAGTGAAGAGGAGTACGAGAGAGAGGAAAATAATAAAATCAGACTTCAAAAGATACGCCTTAGAAGAACCAGGGTTTTTGCTCTGGTACTTGGATCCGTTGCGATAATTTCTTTAGTAATGTTTCTCTGGACCCGTCAGTTATCTGTTAATTTGGAGCAGCAGATAGTAATTGCTGAGGAAGCAGTAGAGACTGCAGACCAAAAAACTGATGAGGCAACTGAACAAAGTGAAATAGCTCAGAAAAATCTGGAGATAGCAGAAGTAGAAAGATTAAGAGCTGATACAGCTGCAATGGTGGCAGAGGATAGAAGAATTGAGGCTGAAGAAAGCGCTGATGAAGCCGCTTATCAAACAAAACAGGCAGAGGGTAATCTTATTATAGCAAATGAGCAAACTGAGCTCGCATCTAAAAATGCAGAGGAAGCTATTAAACAGCAAACAGTTGCAGAAGCAGCTACGGAAGAAGCTTTAACACAGCGTATGCTTTCTGTTTCCAATTCTATGTCGGTAAAATCACAACAAATGAGTACTGATAGATATCTGAAAGCATTACTTTCTTTGCAATCATTTAATTTTAATTCTGATTATGGCGGTGATAGTTATGATGTGGATATTTATAATGGCTTATATTCCTCATTGAAAATGTTAAAAGGAAATAATTATAACATTTTAGCCGGGCATAATAATGCTGTTCGTTCAATTGCTTTCCTGAATGCGAGTTCTTCATTTTTCTCTGCAGGTAGTGATGGTATTATATTGAAATGGGATCTTAATGATGAAAATGGAAAATGTGATACTATTCTGGAAGGAAGAAATATTATTGAAAGAATTGCCTTAACTCCAAATGGGGATTATCTTTTGGCAGCAGAAAGCAGAAACGGAATGTTTTTAATTGATCTTAGTTCCGGTCGCCTGATACCTGAGCGGTTATCAGGTAACGATATGAATATTAAGACTATTGCAACTTCACCCGATAATTCATCGGTATATACCTCCGGACTTGTAAATATTATTGAACTGTGGGATCTTAGGTCAAAAACATCCCGGGAATTTGCACAGACTGATTCACGGGTAAATTCACTTTCTGTATCTCCCGATGGAGCAACACTTGTAGCAGGATTAAGGGATGGTAAAACCATTTTATGGCAAACAGAAGATGGAGTTAGTACAGAAATTCATTTTGATTCAATTAACCCCGTTCAGTCAGTTAAGTTCTCACCCGATGGGAAATACCTTGCTTGCGGTACTATCAGTGGAGAAATAAGAATTTTAGATGCAGCTAGTTTTGAAATCGCAGCTGTTTTATCTGGTCAGGTTGCAAGAGTTACAGAATTGTCATTTTCACCCGATAGCAGGTTCATGGTCTCTACCTCTTATGATAACACTGTGATGTTATGGAATTTGCTCGACTTTACGGCTCCACCAGTAGTTCATTCAGATAATTCCGGATTTGTTTTTACTGCTTCATTTAGCGGCGATGGTAATTATTTTGTGAGTGGTAGTGCTGATGATCCCAGGCTGGTTGTTAGACCTACATTACCCAGTATAATGGCTGGAGAAATCTGTCCATTGGTAGATAGGAACCTTTCCCAGGATGAATGGAATATTTATGTGGGCGAGGATATTGAATATAGAAAAACATGCAATATAATACGTGAGCTAAAATTATAAGCTATGCGAAAACTATTTAAAATATTGTTCAGCTTTTGGTTCATTATCCTTACTCCAACCCTTATGGTTGCTCAGGAAAATGATTGTGCCGTGAATCTCCAGGAAGCTCAGAGTCAGTTTGATTTGGGACAGATTGAAGCTGTTCCAGATTTATTGATGGAATGTTTAATCTTTGGCTTCACACCTGAAGAGAGGATACAGGCCTATAAAGTACTCATCAATGCTTTTATTTTTGATGATAATTTTGTTCAGGCTGAAGCATATTGCCTCGAGTTTATGAAGAGATATCCTGAATACGAAGTTGTAGCCACTGACCCCTCGGAGTTCGTTAATTTGCTAAATGAATTTAATAATGATCCCCGATCCTCAATTGGAGTGGGAGGGGGGATGAATTTTTCTCGTTTTAGGGTTATAGAACCTTTTGGAGTCCATTCTCTTGTGGGAATTGATGATGGCATTTCAGGAAGAGGAGATTACCGAAGCTCTGGCTCAGGATTTCAGGCTGGAGTTATATATAACATTTACCTTGGATCAAATTTAGAAATTGGCGTTGAACCAATGATAATTCAAAATAAATATGCTTATGAGTTCCGGCCTTTTGATTTTGCTTTTGTAACATATAATGAAACTCAACTAAGAATGGATATCCCTCTTAGTATGATCTGGAATTTTAAATTGCCAGGTAATATAAACCCATATATTCGACTTGGAGGAAAAACTTCATTATCGTTGTCGATAAATAGTGATTCGCAGAGATCTTATGAGAATACAGAATCTGTTGCTTTTGAGGATGTTACAGGAGCTGGATTTGAGATAAAGGATTATAGGGAAATGTTAAATTACTGGACTGTATTTGGAGGCGGAATCCGCTATAAAATTTCAAAAGCTTACTTTTTTATTGATCTTCGATACAACCTTGGACTTAATAATCAAGTCAAAGGAAGTAGCAGGAATAATGGACTGGATGAATATGCCTTCCTCTATTACTATAAACAGGATGATTTTTATCTCGACGATTTCTCAATAAGCTTTGGTATTTCTAAAATTCTATACAAACCGAAAAGAAAATAATGCCTAAATATTATGAAAAAATTATTACTTTTTTTCCTGATAGTCTTTCTTTTTGCCTGTGAAAAAGAGATTTCTGAAAAGCAGGCTGATTATTTTCTAAAACTCTATGGCACATATCTTAATGACATGGCCAGTGTTGTCCGTGAATTGCCCGGTGGCGGATACGTTATTGTAGGCACCTCGGAAACCGAAGAAAGAGGAACAGATATTTCTATGATATTTACTGATGAGTTTGGAAGACAAGTTGGAGATACAAAATATTATGGAACAGAAGATGATGATAATGGTAACTGTATCCTACTTCTTAATGATGGGTTATTAGTTGGTGGTGCGGTATCAAATTCTGATGGTAATTTAAATGCAGCATTTATTAAAACGGATTTTTCCGGGAACATTATCCATGAATTAACTGAGTACGGAGGAATTAATGATGATGAAACTTTTTGTTCTGTACAGAAAGATGACGGAGGCTTCTTTTTTGTTGGATATACAAATTCTTCTGTTAATCTTAATCAGCTATTTATTGTTTCTTATAATGAGAACTTAGAGAATCAAAGAGTATCTGCAAATGAATCAGGAATTCAGATTGTTTTAAAAAGTATATTTAAGTTTAGAGAAAATCAGTATTTTTCTATTGGCACAAGAATTATTGATGCCGCTGCAAATAAATCACAGATAAGTGTTCTATTAATTAATGAAGCAGGAAACTATGTTGTGGCAGGCGATTTTGGCGATCCTGCAAATGGGAATGAGTTTACTTCTATGGTTCAACAAAATGATTCTACAATTTTTGTTCTCTCTACGCTTAAAGAAGCAGGTAGTGTGAGTACTAAATTAGATCTTCGAAAACTAGTCTTTAAATTCGACGATGTAAATCCTGAGAAACTTCTTTATATGAAAGAAAGAAACTCAATTATTTTTTCAGAGGCAGGTAGTCTGGAAGCTAATTCTCTTGCTATAAGGGATGATGGAAGTATGATTATGCTTGCTACTAAACATTCTGCCGATGATAAAATACTACTATACCAACTCGATAATGAAGGAAACCAGGTGGACGCATTAAAGGAATTTGGCGGATCTGGTGATCAGGCAGGCGCTTCACTCTTATATTCTAATGAAAGTATTGTAATTCTGGGAACTAATGCTTTTGAAGGGAATTCAATGCTCACTTTAATAAAAACAGACGATCAGGGTAATCTCTGGAATTAACAAAAAGCTCTACTAAAATGAAAAGATTAACATTCATATTAATTGTTCTGAC
Organism: Bacteroidales bacterium; assembly: GCA_023135955.1. GTDB lineage: Bacteria > Bacteroidota > Bacteroidia > Bacteroidales > JAGLSB01. The sequence continues at coordinate 4,724 of JAGLSB010000277.1, forward strand.
TTTCATGGGACTTGTTTGGGAGGTTGGGGCGCAGACAGTAACGTTATCTGCAGGCGACGCAACGATCGCTGAGGATGGCGGGACATCTTTATTGACCGCAACCTTGAGTGAGACATCTGTCAGTATTGTAACGGTTAATTTGGATTACACTAGCAGCACGGCTACAGCTGTCACGGATTATACCGGCGGTGTAGCATCGATAGATATCGCTATAGGAGAACTTACTGGCACGACGACAATTACAGGGGTAGACGATGCGTTGTATGAAGGCGACGAGA
>JAGLSB010000278.1 GCA_023135955.1 Bacteroidales bacterium
CCCATAAAATCTTCCTTTAAATCATGCGCGAAGAAAGAAGCCGATTTTTTAACATTTCTCCACCAGCTAATGTCAACCCCTTTGGTAAAATCCTGCCCCCGATACACTTCTGTTGAGAATGGCCAGCGGGTAAAATCGTTTTTTGAATGAAAAGTTGCAAATTCTACACTTGGCGGAAAAATCGTCTGATAATTTTCGTTGGTATGAGTTGCAACATTGGCCCAATACAAAAATGTATTGGTGTAAGGAGTAGGATTATAAATTGACAATTCGGCTTCAAAATACGATTTGTCAGGATGAACGGTTACACCAACTGTCCATCTCATTCTATGACGAGGTTCTGTCTCTCCAATGAATATGGTTTTGCTTCCATCCTTATTTTCTGCCATGCTGTAATCCATAGGAAGCATTGTAGATGCACGATGATGATGAAAAACACACCATTCAATGCCTCCTGACACCCAGGCTCCTGTCATCCCAATATTCGAAGGCTTAACTTCATTGTTCTTGTAAATAAAATTATAACCGTTTGATTTATCGGTTGCATAGTACAACTTCCCTCCTATTTCAGGAGTAATGCATAATTTTATATATTCATTTTCGAGTGTAAGGGCCTTCCATGCATGATTTTCCTTTTTTTTAGAAATAACATCATTTAAGGCATATGGATAAATTACCCGCCTTGCTCCCTGAAAATTTTCACCGGTAAAAAACGCAGGTGCTTTTTCAGCCTCTTCGACATGGTAGGTTGGTAGTGTCCACTCCTCTTCAGTCATTTTTACCTGGGCAATAAGATTTCCTCCTGTCACTAAAAGAAGAAGGAGCATTATTATTATTCTACAATTTATCTTCATAGCAAGCTCATTAGTGGTTTAGTAAATTTCAATTCCGGTTTTGGTCCTTTATTTTTTCAAATACTTATTGGTTGAAGGAATAATTTTCATCCATTTATCTAATCCAACTTTATAAGGAGGAGGTAGAAGTTTGGCTTCATTCTCCCAGATAGATTTTAGTTCTACTACTTTCTGTGGAAGTTGTTCCGAAAGTTCTTCTTTTTCTCCGGGATCTGAAGCAAGAGAATACAGTTCTATCTGAGCATCTAATCCATTGGGTATTTCCTTATACAGGCCGCTGGCAGTTTCAGCTACGGTGCGAAGAACAAATCCATCTTTAATTACCACCCATGCATAAGGTGCTTTTTCTCTTGATTTATGCGTAGGGTTAAATGCTGTTCGACTCATAAATCCCCATGCCCTGGCATGAATTCCCGACCAGAGCAAATATTCCCGGACAGCTTCATTTGATTTACCTTCCAGTATTGGTAAAAGGCTTTTCCCGTCAAGATTATCAGGCAGTTTTCCTCCTGCAGCATTTATCACTGTTGGCAAAATATCCATTGCTGAAACCAATTGTTTACTGATTTGCGGTTCTTCAATTCCATCAGGCCAGTAAAAAAACAGAGGTACTTTAATTCCTCCAAGTAAATACATTCCTTTATGACCGCGATACGGAGCATTGCCGGGTATACATGAGCGGCCACCAATGGCACCGCCATTATCAGAAGTAAATACAAAAATTGTATTATCAGCCTGCCCGTTTTCTTTTAGAAATTTTTCAATCCGCCTGATATTCTCATCTACTGCATAAACATGTGCATAAAAATTATTCAGAATAAATGATTCCGAATCAAACTTGTTGTAATATATATCGGGAGCTTTCGGATCTAAAGGCGCATGCACCGCATGAAAATGCAGCTGCACATAAAAAGCTTTGCCTTTATCAATACTTTTCTCCATAAAGCTAAGTGCTTTGTCGGTAAAAAGGTCGGTATTGTATTTTGGATTTTTCCCTGCGTGTTTAAAACCATCCCATACATTGCTTGCATTATAAAAGGGACTTTCCCACATATTATAACCGTAGTAATAATCAAACCCATTGTTCAATGCATGATGTTCAGGTACAGTTGATCCCATGTAGCCATTCTGATTAAGGTCCTTAAGCACTTTGGGATATTTTCTGACTGAAGGATAAATACCTGCTGAATCTTTGATCCCATGCTTTTGCATAAATTTCGGAACCATACTTTGGTCACGGCTTCCAACATGCCATTTCCCAATATGGGCTGTCGAGAAATCCATTTCTTTCAATCTCTCTGCCAAATGACTACCAGGTTTTAATCCATGTGCCTCACAATCAACGTTGCGGTAAATTCCCCATCGGTTTTGATGAATTCCGGTTGCAATACCTATACGCGAGGGTGCACAAAGATTTGAAGATGTAAAGGCGTTTGAGAAAATGACTCCATCTTTGGCCATTCGGGAAAGTGTTGGTGTGGCTTTTCCGGAAAATTCCAAAGCCTGTTCTATATTGTAATCACCATTTTCCTTAACATGTTTGAAAAACAAAGGATCATAGTCTTGCTCTCCAATGTTCCCGCTGTTATATGCAATTTGAGAATAGCCAAAATCGTCCATCATTATAAAAACAATATTGGGCCTTTCTTTATTTGCTGAACAACTTAAAAAAGCTATCAAAATTATTGGAAGAATTGATCTTCTAAGCAATTTCATTATTTGATTTAACATGACACTTACAAAATTAAGGTAAAAAAACATCTGTTTAATCCTGATGAACACCAATATCCGGATTTTTCTCTTTTAACACCGGATTTCCGAAAATATCCTTCAAGTTATTAATAACCATTGAAACACCTTTGCCTTTTAATGGTGAGCTATCTTTCAGCATAAAGTTCTTTAATACTTCAAAACCTGTATCACGGGCAGCGACATTAATAAATTCCGGATTCTCAAACATTGCAGTAGGATCATCTTTCAGATTCTCAAATTCTCCAAAAAAACAATTGTTGCTAAAGGTTGTTTTGTTATCTCCTTCAAAATAAAAATCAGCTTTTTCTTCCACATAAAATATGTTATTGGCAAACAAAGTACTTTCAGGCCAGGGACCACCCCAGTTATCCATTTCAACAATGGTACGATCATTTTCCTTTAATGGTTTTTCAGGAATAACAATAACATTGTTATAGATCTGTGTATTTTTCACAGGGCCGGAAATATGCATGGTGGGAGCAAACCAACTTCTACGGTTTGTCTCATAAGGCCTAATCCCATCATTTATGCTCACATTGTAACGTATAATGGTATTGTCATTCCCAATATTTACATTGCTGCCAGAGGAGGCTCCAGCGTTACAAACCAATAAAAAACCGCCATAATTATCGTGACTGTAATTGTATTGAATAATGGTACCCTGACAATTAAAATCGGAATCAAATCCCTGACCATCCCATTTGGCTTTATGCCCTGAGACTTCGTTAAACTGAATGATGGTATTATCAGCACTCCATGGCCAGATACCTGCAGCAGCTTCGGCATGTGATAATATATCGGGGCAATCGCGCATTACATTGTGTTCAATTATGGCTCCGTCGGTTCCGATTGGAACAATTCCGTCACCCGGAATTTGCTCCAGTAAATTGTTTCGTACAATTACTCCAATGCTCGGATGCCAGTCTTTTCGGTTGGTATAACCCTTTGAATTAATACCGTTACGTTCGCAATGGTGCAAGTGACAATTTTCAATAATCAAATCGACAAAACGGGTTTTTACTTTGTTCCCCTTATTTTGCCAAAGAATAGCACTTCCACCACCATCCTTTTTAACCAGGCTTCCGTTCACATGGTGAATTTCCAATCCGTCAAGTACAATATGATGGCAATCGCCAAAATCCTCAGCTAAAATAATTACCCCTCTTCTTCTTTCTTCTCTATTCTCTCCGGTATTGGTTATTTCCAGGTTTCGGACTTCCCAATACTCTACATTCTTTAAAAGCAAAGTATGCAGGCTTTTTCCCTGTCCGTGAATTGCCGGATTGTCTCCTTCTCCGTACTTATCAATTAAAATCGGTGCTTCTGCAGTACCACTTCCCTTTGGTTCAAGCTGTCCGATATATTCAGTTCCGGCTTTAAACAAAATCTGATCGCCAGCCAGGAATTCTGTAATATTTACTCTTTCTAAAGAAGCCCATGCTTTTTGTGGGGAATGACCCGAATTGGCATTGTCACCATTAACACTATCTATGTAATAGATTGATTTATTTGCACAGGATGACAGTCCAAAAAAAAGTACAGAAATAATTAATAATATTTTAGTTTTCATTACTCGTTATTTTTTACTTGTTAATAATCTCCTTCATCTGTTTTTGTAAATCCTTCTTAACAGGTGCATATGCCTTGTCATTAGCAAGGTTGTTCCATTCATACTGATCATTCTTATGATCGTATAATTCTTCCCTGCCATCCATGTATAATATATATCGCCAGTTTCTTGTTCTGTACGAATAGGTCTGTTTGTTCACATCCTTTTTATCCAATCCATTACCAACCAACGAAAGTGCGCCTTCGTAATCGTTTAAATCATCGACGATGATGAAAAGGACGTTGGGTTTCGACGATGGTTCGTTCGATGCAGCCGTGAGATGAGAGAATGAAGCAATCACCAGACAGGTGGTCAAAAAAACGGTAAATTCATTAAATTTTTTCATGATTGTATGGTTTTAACTTGCTTATATTTATTTTAACTTATCTTACATGTAAATAAACTATTACGCGACGGATTACATAAGCCAATATTTGTTTGTGCATTCACAAAGCGAACTCCCGATGCTGCCAGTTTATCAATATTTGGAGTGTAAGCCTGAGGATGCCCGCCTTTCCATCGCTGCATAGGTTTTTTCTACTTTTCATCTCCATTAATTCGATTTACGAATGCTAACTTACATTGGAAGACACGAAAATTTGGGTTTATAATTGAATGAGACGGATAACAGTTTGTGCATAAAATGAAAACAAATTTGAAATAAACTAACAACAAAATCGACATGAAAAAATGTAACTGTCAGTATTACAGCGTACTGTACTAAGGTTTAGTTTTGCGAATAGGATTACTCAATTCAACAAGAATAATTAAACTGATGTATTTAAAAAGAAATGGAAATTAAAGCAAGAATTAAAGTTTGTCAACATATTCTTTTGGGGAGACTTTATATAGCTTCCTAAAGGACTTTGAAAAATAAGAATGGTTAGTAAATCCTGTTTCGTGCATTACTTCCGATACATTGAATTTCTTAGTACGTAGAAGCTGCTCAGCCCTTTGTACACGGACAGTTCGGATAAATTCATTTAAAGTCGATCCAGTAAGTTTTTTAATTTTTCGATATAGCATTGAGTGACTAAACCCAGTGTCATTACACACCTTTTCAATATTTAGATCTGGATCAGATATGAATTGTTCGATGGATGCAACTACTTTTTCAAGCATTTTCTCATCCTGTGTTGTGATCTGAAAATCATTGGGTTTTGCAATATTCTTAACTTTAATAAACTTTAAAAGCTGTTCCTGACGCTTTAAAAAATTATCAATTCGCACTTCGAGGAGTTCAATTTCAAATGGTTTAACCATATAAGCATCTGCACCACTCTTTAAACCTTCCAATTGTATTTCTTTTTGTGATTGCCCAGTTAATATGATTAATGGGATGTGTGCGGTTTTGGGATTGCCTTTAAAACGCCTGGTAAATTCGATACCATCCATCTCAGGCATATTAATATCGCTAATTACCAGTTCAGGAATATTTTTTAATAGATAATTTATTGCTTCTTTCCCATTTTTGGCTACTTTAACATTGTACTTATCCTTGAAGCCAAAAGAAATAAAATCAGAAATTTCATTGTCATCTTCCAATAGAAGAATATTGGGAGCCCCGGATTTTGGTATAGCCATTTTTCTATCAATTTTGACTTTTACCTCTGGTTTAAGCAATGGTTGCACTTTTTGCTTATCAGAATTTAGAAATTGTTCTGATTCAGCTTCTGAAAGCAGAGGTAAAATTATTTGGAATTTTGAGCCTTTTCCAAGACTGCTTTCTATATCTATTTTACCCGTGTGCATTATTACATACTTTTTCACCAATGTTAATCCAATTCCAGATCCTCGCTCCATTTTAACAGCATCTTTTGCTTGATAAAATCTTTCAAATATTTTTGTCTGCTCTTCCTTTGCAATTCCCATACCGGAATCAGATACTAATATAATTATCCCTGTTTTAGAATGATCTTCAGTTGTTAGGTCAACATTTTCTAATTTAACAACGATTTTTCCGCCATTTGGTGTAAATTTAAATGCATTAGAAAGCAAATTGAATAAGATGGTTTCAATTTTTCTGATATCCATAAATACATTTAATTGGTCAAAATCAGACTGAAACAGGTAGTTGATATTTTTGCGTTCTGCCTTATCTGCAAATAAATCAAAAATATTTTTAGTGAATTCTATCATATTGAATTCACTTATGGTCAATTCCATGGTTTTTGTTTCCAACTTTCTGAAATCCAAAAGCTGATTATTTAACCATAATAATCTTCTGGCATTATTTTCGATTATACGAACATATTCTTTTGAAATTTCACTTAAATCTTTTTGTTTTTTCAATTTTTCGGTTGGACCAATTATTAAGCTAAGTGGTGTTCTGAATTCGTGTGATATATTGGTGAAGAATTGTTGGCGTGTTTTAGATAATTCCCTGGTGTGTTCTTTCTTCATTTTGGCCAGCCTTACCTGGTTCTTCATTTTGGCCCTATTTTTATAATAAATTATTATTACGCCAATAAGCATAATAAGAGCGACAAAATACATTAAAATAAACAATGTGCTGGCCCATAAAGGTGGATTTATTTTAATTTCCAGACTTGTTTCTTTTTCATTCCAAACACCATCTTTATTGGTCCCTTTTACATTCAATATATAATTTCCAGGTTTTAGATTGGAATAACTGGCTGTACCAACAGGTCCATTTATATAATTCCAATCATTATCTTCGCCTTCCAATTTATATGCATATCTAATACCATCACGAATTCCATAGTGTAGAGAAGAAAACTCAACAGTAAAAGTATTATTGCTATGGTTTAAATCAATATTTGAGGTAAAAGAAATATCACTTTCAAGAATTATTTTGTCGTTAATTGGCGTATTTGAGATCACTTCTTGATTGGAGACTACAAGATTGGTAAATAGTACTGGTGAAACAAAATCAGATTTCGTAATGCTTTCAGGAGAAAATCGAATAAATCCATTTTGTCCTCCAAAGATTAAATCGCCATTGTTACATTTATATGCACAATTCCTCATGAAATGGTTAATGGGGATTTCTTCTCCACTCGGATAAATCTCAAAGTCTTTACGGTCAATGGAGAATTTCAGAATAGCTGAATTCGAAGAAGCCCAGATATTTTTCTCATTATCAGCCAACAAGCTGATTAGCGGATAATTCCTGTTTGATTTTACTTCGAAGTAATCGTATTTCCTGGATTTTACATTGTATTGAATTAATCCATTTTCTACCCCTACCCAAATATCGTCCTTATTGGTGATCAACAGTGAATGGATTTGTGTGTTTTGACCCGGTAATTGGAATGTTACCTCACTATTTTGTTCAAAACCTGACACATTCATTTTATATAAGGTTTTGCCACTATAGGACCACAAATGGTTAGCAAATAGTTCTATAAACAAATGAGATATTTTGACGAATTCAAACTCATATCCATATTCATTTTCTATTACTCTATGTAATCCCTTCTGAGTATTAACTAATAATGTTCCATCCTCGAGCTGATGGAATGACTGTACAAAGTTTGATCTTAAGCCATTACCAGAAGTATTATCTGCAGAATAACTGGTCAACTTTTCTTCCTTTGTATTCCATATTGCCAGCCCACCATTTGAGGAGATCCAAATGTTCCCTTTTGGATCCTCATAAAGGTGCGTAGTATTATCATCTGCTAATTTTCGATTCCCTTCCTGAGAAGAATTAAGGACTTTAATTTGTTGTTTGCTAATCCCATAATTGATTGCTCCATTTTGACTGGCAATCCAATAACTTCCATTGGAAGATTCAATTATATCACGTACTTCATACCCAGCAAGAATATTTTCATGACTGTATGTGATTGGGAAAAACTCAAAACGATCTCTGGTATTAGATAAAATGCTTAAGCCGTTATTTGTTCCAAACCATATTGTACTTGATTTGTCCTCAAATATATCCCAGACGATGCTGTTTGTAAGAGATGTTTTATTATTTAAATTATGAAAATAAGAGGTAATGTTTTTATTTTCATTCATTTCCCCAAGACCAAAATCGGTACCTAACCATAATGTTCCTGACCTTGATTTAAGTATTGTTTTAATAACGGAATTTGAAAGGTTTGAGTTTTCCTCATGAAAAAATTCCATTTCATAGGTGTTTCGATTAAAAAACACCAAACCTGTTTCGGTACCTATCCATAATAAAGAATCGTTATCGCTGGAATTGGGAAAAATGCTTAAAACAAGGTTGTACTTTATATTGGTTTGTTTCCTTGTTTTTAAGTTAAAAGGAACAAAAACATCCGACTGAGGTTTCAATAGATTTAGCTTATCAAAAGTTCCAACCCATAAATTATCATCTAAATCCTTGTATATTGCCCGAACGATATTATTACTAATATTACTATTGATAGTGTTAAACTCTCTATATTGTCCGGACCTGACATTTAGCTTTATTAACCCGCTTATTGTTCCTACCCAAAGTATGTTTTTGTTTTTTTCCAGGAAGAGTGTACGAATGTCGATGTTCTCTCCAAAGTCATATCTTTTACAAGATTTGGTTTTAATGTCCATTTTGGCTAAACCATTTCTTGTGGCTATCCAAACAGAATCGTCATCAAACAACAGGTCTGTTATATTACTTCCCGGCAAACTGGTTTCATCTTTAGCATCGGAGAAAAAATATTTGAAACGGATACCATCGTAAACATTCAATCCGTTTTGAGTTCCTACCCAAATAAAACCATGTTTATCCTGTCCAATACTTTGGATCATTGATTGAGACAGTCCATCAGCCATTGTAAGGTTTTGGAATTGGATCAATTGTGCTGACGAGAAAATGGCACAATTAAGAAAGATAAATAACAGGTAGTATTTTAAACACTTGATATTCATAAGGCGAAAGTAAAGAAAAATTATCGATTGTTCATTTAGAATCTAACTTCAATAATAACAAGCGATATCTAAAATCCACCCAGATGATTCCAGCAAATGAAGCCGGGGAGAAGTAGAGAAATGGGATTCCCGGTAAACTACAAAGCTGATGAAATCTGGAATATGGAAGAAATATAAACAAGAAGCCCTCCAGATGCGCTTGAATCAGAGGCGTGGAGGACATTGTTACTGCAAATATAATATTTAAACATTATTTCAACCCATTTGAACTGTTTCTTTATTATGCTGGCTTTACTCATACCTTAAAGCCTCCACCGGATTCCGACGTGCTGCCTTAAATGTTTGCCAGCTTACGGTTATAAGCGTTATAAGCAATGCTGCTAATCCAGCCAGGGCAAATATCCACCAACTAAGTTGTGTTTTGTAAGCAAAATTTTCCAGCCATTTACTCATAGCGTAATAGGCAATTGGGCAAGCAATAACAAAAGCAATAACGACCCATTTAATAAAGTCCGTATTTAGAATCATTAGTATTTCATTTATAGTGGCGCCATTCACTTTACGAATACCGATTTCCTTGGTTCGTTGCTGAGTGATAAATAGTGAAAAGGCACTAATTCCAATAATGCTAATTAATATTCCGAGAACTGAGAAAGTGAAAAGGATTCTCCCCAGAATAGTTTCGGCTTTGTACTGTTGTGCTATTTTTTCATCTATAAAAAAATAACTTAATTCCTGACCATAATAATGGCTTTCCCATACGTCCCTAATTTTATTGAGTGCAGTTCTGGTATCTCCTGAGTTTATTCGAATATGGATAAATCGAGCCCTATTCGGCGATTCGTTTAAATAAAAAGCAAAGTCTCCAACTGCCTCATGAGCAGAATTATAATTAAAATCTTTAGCTACTCCAATAAACTTTATTCGTTCTGTGCCTGTCTCTAGCTCTTGCTGGGCATGATAGGTTTCTAGGGATTCAATACTTCCGTGCCTTTCCATTAACCTCTTGTATAAATGTTCATTTATAATCATTCCTTCAATGGTGTCTGTCGAAGGAGTAATCCAATTGTGGACTAATTGAATATCCATTGTTTTCAAGTAGTCGTAATTGGCTAAAACAAATTCTGCAGACCCATCTATTCCTAAGCCTTCGAGGGAAATATTTTGTGTTGGATAGCCAAAATACTGACGGGTAAAACCAACAGATAGAATTTGACTCTGTTTTTCTAACTCATTTGCAAAAACGGCAGGATCTTTCGTAAAATCCTTAAGATGAATAACGACCACATTCTCTTTGTCGAAACCCAATGATTTTGCTGTAATAAAATTAATTTGCTTGTTTACAACAAGTGCACTCGAAATCAATATTATAACAACAGTTAATTGCAAAACAAGCAAGAATTTTAAAACAAGGTTTCCTGAGGAATTGTTTTTTTCAGAAAGGAGGTTAATGGTTGAAGTTTTTCTTAATAAAAAGAAAGATATAAAAAGAGCAGTAAATGTTCCACAAATAACTAATACACCAATAATGCTTATGTAAATAACAGGCTCGGAATAATAAATGTTAAAGTCAATTTCGAAAAATTGATTGATTGTTGGACCTATCAATCCTAATACAGTTAATGAGATAATTATAGATACAGAACACAGCACTAAAATTTCAATCAGGACCTGTTTAATTAACTGTTTTTTATTGGCCCCAAAAGCTCTGATTACTCCAAATTCATTTGATCTTTTTATGAGTTTAGCAATGTTCAGGTTTATAAAATTCATAAGGGATACAAGCAATATTACAAATGAAATAATAATGAACAAGCCAATATTTATTTTACTGGTATTCTCTTTTAGTTCAAACCGATAGTCAGACTTTAAATGAATATCTGCTAAGGGGATTAGGTCGAATTTATAATCTTTAGGCCCTCTTATTTGGCGCAAATTACTTTCGTTAAATACGGATAAAATTTTATCAGCAACATGTATAGGCAAAGCATTATCTTTTAATTTTAAATAGTTATAAACCCAATGTATTTTTCTGTCCGGTAATGAGGAATATCGCTCCTGCAAAGCGCCTTTTTGTGAAAGCAGGATTTGATAATTAAAATGTGTTTTTTTGGGTGTATTCTTAACTATCCCTCTAATTTGGAATTCCCCTACATCACGAACATATTGTAAAGCTTCTATTTTGATGGTTTTACCAATTGGGTCTTGATCACTGAAATATTTTTTTGCAAAGTCTTCAGTAATAAATGCTGTATTTGGTTCTGATATTTCTGCCAAATCCCCAACTATGCTTTCCACTTCGAAAATATTTATGAAACTTTCGTCAATTGACATTATGTCCTTTTGCTGAAAGGATTTTTCATTAATATTAATAGTGCCAATCGGACAATGTGTGAATTGCGTTGCCTCATTAATTTCAGGAATATTTACAGAGGCCTCTTTAATAAAACCCAAACTTCTGGCCCATGGAATATCATTTCCAACAGGAACAGAGATGACTCTGTATATGTTCTTATAATCATTAAAATGTTTATCAAAACTTTTTTCATTTGAAACATAGATAAACAAAACAAAAAAAGAAGTAAATCCAATTGCTAAGCCAATAATGTTTATCCCTGAGAATGCTAAATTTTTTAATATCCTTTTGATTGAATATTTAAAATAGTGTAAAATCATTTTATAAAATTAAATATCATCTTTCTTTCTTAAAGCCCCTTCAGGGGTTTGGGGTGAAAAAAGATTACTCATATCTCAATGCCTCCACCGGATTCCGTCGCGCTGCATTAAATGTTTGCCAGCTTACAGTAATAAGGGCTATAAGTAATGCTAAAAATCCAGCAAGGGCAAATATCCACCAATTAAGCGTGATTCTGTAAGCGAAATTTTCAAGCCATCTATTCATTGTATAATAAGCTATTGGAGAAGCTATTACAAGAGCTATGGCTAGCCATTTTACAAAATCTTTGTTGAGTAAAGTTAATATTTCGGATACCTTAGCTCCGTTTACTTTGCGGATTCCTATCTCTTTTGTTTTTTGTCTTATGACGTAGGAAATCAAACCGTATAATCCGAGGCTTCCAATCAGAATAGCTATAATAGCAAATAACTGAATAAGCTTAGATGTGTTCTTTTCTTCTTTATATAAAGAGGCAATCTTTTCGTCAAAGAAAGTGTAATTCATAATGTCATCCGGAAATACTTCATCCCATTCTGTTTGTATTATTTTTATTGATTGCAGATGGCCAGCCTGGCTTAAGCTTGCCGGATTAATTTTAACAGCCATTTCGTTTATATTAAAAGTATAATTACTGAAGATTACGTTCTCCATCTCCTTTTGTAAGGAGCGCGCATGAAAATCTTCTACTACTCCAACAATAGTAAATTCAAGTTCTCTGCCGTATTTAAATTTCTCACCCAATGCTTCATACGCTTTCTCAAATTCAAGAAGTTTTGTTATTTTTCGATTTACAACTGCATCTCCGGTATTCTGTACACTTGAAATATTTTCTCCTGCAATCAATTCAAGCCTGTATAATTTCAGGTAATCTTCATCAATATTTTTCAAGTTTCCCCAGTACTGATTCTCTTCAATCGTATGATAGTTAATAGCATTACTAACTTTCCAGTCAGCCAAAGGGCTACGGGTTCCAAAACTCACCATTTCAATTCCGGGATAGTTCAGTAGTTTTGATTTAAGTAGTTCAAGTTTATCCTTATTTGAATTGGGTAAGTTGGCTAACAGGATAGCCTCTTTATTAAATCCTAAATCTTTGTTTGAAAAGTACTTTAATTGTTGGTTCATTACTAAGGTACCTATTATTAAGACGAGTGATATAGTAAATTGAATTACGACAAAGCTTCGCCTTACAGATAAAGATAAGGAAGAAGTTTTTAAAGCGAGCGAAGATTTTAAGGCCACATTGCTGCTCATTTTGGCAATGATTATTGCAGGATACAAACCTGAAAGCACACCGATAGTTGTTGCTAAAAGAATTAAAAAGATTAGCATGTTGGGATTTGTCAAAAGATCCAGATTCAAACTAAATCCAATAATATCTTCAAGGTAAATTAGAAGAAAATGTGCCATGAGAATGCCTAAAAAGGCCGCAATAAAGGATATGAGAACAGATTCTAAAAGAGACTGATATATGGATTGAGCTTTGTTTTCGCCAAATATTTTCCTGATTCCAATTTCTTTAAATCTCTTGGTAGCCTGAACAGCTGATAAATTAATAAAATTGATAGAAGCGATTACAATCAGAAACAAGCCTATAAGACCAAGTATCATTAAACTCTTAGTGGAAACCTGTCGTTTATTATAGTTGTTACAAAGTCCGGAATGTAATTCTGAAAGTGGTTGTAATACATATTTCTGTTCATGATTCGAATCTTCTTTATGATATTTATGATAAAAATCGACAAGTTGATTTTCAAATATTGCTGCAGAAATCTGGCTAGGTAATAATAAGTAACAATTTGTATAAGAACTGTATTCATTCCAATCTGTTCCTGAACCAAAATAATCGTTTGATGCAGCCTGATCCTCATAATTTGCAATAATTTTGAAGGGAAGATCGGTATTCTTGGGAGGATTTGCTATAATACCCCTAACTTGTAAAGCGCTCTTATTATTAATAATTAAAACATGATTTAAAGCTTCCCCAACTTCCTTTTCGCTTAAATTAAAATACTTTTGTGCTAGTGAAGAACTAATCACCACACTTCCCTTATCCACTATAGCTGTGGAAGGATCGCCTGCTAAAAAATCAAAATCAAAAACTTTAAAAATATTGGGTTCTGCATAAACCAGTCCGGTATTTTCCTGGTATTTTTCAATGTATCCATTACTATTTTCAATACTTACCTGAGCCTTAGCAGCATAAAAGGTCATTACAGCATCTATTCCCGGAAAATCATTTCTTAATGCCTCTCCTAATGGATGCACCTGACTTTCATAATATTTAATTCCTACGATAGGATCTTTATATTCATTAATTAATCGATAAATGTTTTTGTGGTTTTTGTGATAGCTATCGAAACTAGATTCATAGGCAATAATTTTATAGATGACCAAACTGCATCCAATTCCTATAGCCAAGCCTCCTATATTAATTGCTGTATAGATTTTATTGATGGTTAAATGGCTCCAAATTGTTTTGAATAATTTTCTAAGCATGATAATGTGGTATAATTATGTATTTTCGTTTTAACACGTTTCTCTTCCCTTGCTTCTCGTTTTGATTTTCCGTAAGTACTTGTCCGTCGAGAAAATTAATCTGGGGTTTGCTACCACTGCTTTTGAAATTGCTACTGTCAAAAAAAAGAAATTTTAAATTGGTTAACGCTTTCATTGTTGGGTAGTTATTATTTCTGAAAAATTGCAATAAATTAAGACTGATTGACTATACATGTGGAATATTTGGGTGGGTACTCAATTTTCTATTAAAGACTCAGTTTATCAGCTATTGTTACAATCCATCAAAGGGGAAGATGTAGTGGAAGTGCTAAATGATTTGAAATACCAGAAAAAAGAAGTGTCACGGAGGATCCAGGTGGACAATGGAACAGAGTTTATCTCAAAAGCATTGGATCTGTGGGCATATGAAAACAATGTCACTCTGGATTACTCAAGGCCCGGAAAGCCAACAGATAACCCATATATCGAATCTTTTAATGGAAGGTTCCGGGATGAGTGTTTAAATGTAAATTGGTTATTATCTTTACAAGACGCTAGATATAAAATTGATTTTTGGAGAAGGGGATACAATGAGTTCAGACCACATAGTTCCTTGAAAGATCTGACTCCAGATGAAATATATTATAAACCTGAAAAAAGTCCGGAATCTCTACTTGAGACCGTAGCGGAAATTTGGGAGTAGGTCACCTTTGATTTAAAAGTTTTTTGGTTTTATTGTAACCATTTCCATTACCATAGTATCTAAGAATAAACAATCCTACAAAACAACCCATTATGAACAGTTTACGATATCTTTTCGAAGCTTTACCCTGGCTAGGTTTTTTTGCAGCCATTGTTCTTGCATGGTATTTCTATCTTAAAGCAAGAAATAAGGAGCGAATGGCGCTTATTGAAAAAGGAGCGGATGTATCTGAAATCTATTCAAAACAGGAAGTGACTTTTCGTTTTCCCTGGTTGAAA
>JAGLSB010000279.1 GCA_023135955.1 Bacteroidales bacterium
AATTTGCTTCTGCAAATTATTAGGTTTTCAGTCTCCGCAGGGTACCCTCCAGGAGGGAAAGGGACCACCGCAGATAAAATATCCTTAATCCAGAAAAATCAAATGAAATTTCTTTTCTATCTCTCTAATTTCTGAAACAGACAAAACTTCAAGTTCTTTTTCTCTGCCCCTTTTTGATAATTTACCATTATTCTGCTCCAAAAATCTGATTAGTAAGGCAACCAACCTATCCGGCATCTCAAACTTATTGTCAAGCCAGAGTTTCATTTCATCATACTTCTGAAGATAGCCAACTTCATTTGGTATTATATCATCTATGGTTCTTTCCACACATTCAAACAGGAATTCCGATTGCGAAGTTGCATCATAATATCTGTAGTAATCAATAGTCTCATTCAGGATTTCCACATTATGGTCCTCAGTTTCCTTCCATTCTATAAAATCGAGAATTGGGTGAGAGTAAGATTCAAGTACTTTGCGATAATCATCTATTCTCTCAAGAATAGCGGCTGAGACCGGGAAGATTATTCCTTGCTGCGTAAATCCTGATTTAGCCAGAAGATGGTGAATTAGGTACCGATGTATTCGACCATTTCCGTCTACAAATGGATGAATAAATACAAATCCAAAAGCAACAATTGTAGCAGTAAGGACAGGATTAAACTTTGTTTCTTCCAACAATATGGAAGTCTTCAGTAATCCGCCAATTAATATTTCTAAATCCTGCCATCTGGCCGAGAGATGTTCCGGTATAGGTTCTCCGGTACTAGGATCATGTTCTCCAACAAAACCTCCCTCTCTTCTCAAACCCATCTTAACAAACCGATTGCTTTCAATAACGATTTGCTGAAGCCTGCCCAATTCCTCAACTGATAATGGTTTTGTTCCAGCCTGGCCGATTACTTTTCCCCAACGATTCGCCCTTGTATGAGTTGGGACCTCTCCTTCAATATTGAACGAAGCTTTTGAGTCTTTGAGCAATAAAAATGCTGAGGTTCTTAACAGAATATCTCTACGTACATTACTAATTACCTTAGTTGTTTTTTCAGAAAGATCTTGCTTAATAATCCCCTCAAGCTTCTTAGTTTTGAAAATCAAAGGACAGAA
Organism: Bacteroidales bacterium; assembly: GCA_023135955.1. Taxonomy (GTDB): domain Bacteria; phylum Bacteroidota; class Bacteroidia; order Bacteroidales; genus JAGLSB01. The sequence goes on from JAGLSB010000279.1 coordinate 1,108, forward strand.
ATCTACAGTCCCAGGAAGATTATTAAGAATACGATGACGCTTAGAGTTTATTCCTTTGCTAATGGCATACTGCAGTTTCTCATCGATTAGTGGTACATAATTCCCCTCTTTTAAATCCAGAATATCAAGAACCTTTTGTGATAACCATTCATACAAGAACCATATTTTACGGCTATATTGGCTAAGTGGTTCTTTTATAACCATTGACTCAATGACCTCACTATCGATTCTGTCAAATAATATTTTGAAAAATAATAGGTTAATGCCTTCATATTTAATAGCAAATATCAAATGAGCATTAAGTGAATCCTTTGGCATATGACGGGGTGTATAGACTAACCAATCTGGGGTTTGGTATTGTCTGTGCTTTTCGCTTATCAATGCCAGTCTGGCAGGTATTGGGACAGCTAGGTCAAGAGAATCAATTAAGGCACCATATCCAACTAAAGAAGCTTTCTCTGGAGCCTGTCTTCCATGAAAAACATTTATTACTTGTGAAAAACACTTATTATTCAACACTTCTTGCGAAATATATTTATTATTAGTCATTATTTATGAAATTAATTTACAAGCAAAGATATGTGAAAAACATTTATTTTGCATGAAAAACGCTTAAAAAACTTATGTGTTTATGAATTTTATTTATATCTTATCTTTAATGAAGGTGTTCTTGCATGTCATTCCTATGTTACTGTCATTCCTTGAGAAAGTCTATAAACAGCTTTAACTTATGGTTATCATTCAATAAGTATCAGGTTTTCATTCTCTGCAAGTTACCTTCCCGGAGGGAAAGGGACCACCGCAGGTAATCTCCTCATTACCTCTAAAACAAATCCTAATGGTCCATTTGATTGAATGGTTCAGTTATTTTGAATGCATCGTGTTTTGTAATTTAAGGTCTTTTTAACTGGAATTAGCTATTTTTATTTGCTTTATCACAGCAATTCCAACACACTATTTAATACCAAATTAATTCTGAAATATGAATAATAGCAATAATTAAAAACAATTAGCCATTGAATCGTGTTAAAGGTGTAATTAATATTTTTCAGATAGGGTAAAGAAAACTAAACCGACAAAGTATTACCAATTCTTCTAAACTGTTTTAGAAGTAAATATCTGAATAAATAAAGTTCCTTACAGAAAGAAATAAAATACCAGAAAACATGAAAGTACAAATTAATAATTGGTTAATCTTTGTATCCCTGTTTGTTATGTTTAACACTCAAGCCCAGGATTCAGGCTTAAATATTGGGGATATGGTAAAACCATTTTCTGCAAAATCTGATAATGGAGAAATTTGGGAATCGTCAAATGTGATTGGCAAGAAGAACCTGGTAGTATATTTCTATC
>JAGLSB010000028.1 GCA_023135955.1 Bacteroidales bacterium
CAAGGGATGAAATTGGAGAGGTTTACCTGGTAAGATTTAGTTTACGCAATACCGGTGAGGTAAAAGGGCTGGTGGATGTATCCCTACGTGTGGCCGGTGGATTTGACTCTCCGGAACAGAGGTTATATGAACTTGACCCTGGCATTACCAAGGATATACAAATAACTCTCTTTGATCAACCCAGGATGATGACTGTAAATACCTTAATCTCGGGCAATATCCCATCAAGTTATGGCCACTTTCTTAGATTAGCCAAGAAGGAAAGAAACATGAATATTGAAGAGTATGAAAGAATATCAGAAGATGAACTTTCATTAGAATACAAAGGGGAGTATGTCGTTGATAACGAGGACTCAGGATTCAATTATTTCTCCGTTTCAAACGAAAGTAAACTAAAACAATACATAGACTCAAGGAAGGAAATAAGCAATGAGATACACTATGCAGAAGTGAGATCGGACAGAACCCCGCATAAATGGACCCCCGTGGCTCATTCTGCATTTTATGGTGAAACAGTACGATCTGCTCTTGTCACAAGGGCAGGAGATGGAGGAAATATTGCAAGCTGGACAACAGTGCTTCCTGCATCAGGATTTTATGATGTTTATGTATATATACCCATGTCGGCAATGATGTCTAGAGGCTCACGTGGTTCCCGGGGAAGAGATAGTGGAGGTGGAAGTAGCCGCGGTGGTGGTCCAAAATTTGCTGATTCAAAGACCAGATATAATTATGTTATTTCTTCCAATGAAGGTATAGAGGAGGTTGAATTTCCGCTTGGAAATATTGAGGAAGGCTGGAACAGGCTGGGGGCCTTTCATTTTCCGGGAGATACAGCAAGAATAGAGCTCTCTAACAGAACAAACGGCAACAGGGTTGTCGCAGATGCCGTGAAATGGGTAAGAAGATAATGATTAAGACAAAATAATTATATATAATGAAATCAATTAAAATGATCCGACATCTTTTCATATTTACCATCTTCCTGAATCAGGCAATGGGACTCGGAGCTCAGGAGATGCTGGATATGAATAAAGCGCTGGATATCGCCATGCAGAATTCACCTACGATTCAGCAGGCGGAACTTTCCTTGATTAGAAGTCAGGAAAAGCTTAATGCCCAGAGAGCCCGACTGAAATCCCAATTCAGTTTGGCACTAAATCCTTTTGAATTTCAAAGATCAAACAGTTTCGATGCACGAACAAGTGAATGGTATCTGAACGAATCTGCCAGTACTGCAGGTTCCTTTGCAATCAGTCAGAGAATCTTGCCAACAGATGGTACCATCTCCCTTCGGAATACATTAAACTATAACTATAATTACTCCGAGTCACAGGGAGCCGTAAATCCAATTTCCCGAACCTGGAACAATCGCCTGAATTTGGAATTGACCCAACCGATTTTCACATACAATCGTACTAAGGTACAACTCGAATCGGTTAAATTAAGCTACGAATCTGCCCTTCTCCGGTACTTATTGCAAAAGCTTAGCCTTGAAAGGAATGTTGCCCAGGGATTTTATGCAGTATATTCCCGTCAGATGAGATTTGATATTGCAAATGAAGAATTCAAAAATAATCAGGAAAGCCATGAGATTATTAAAAATAAAGTGGAAGGTGGACTCCTGGCACTGGAGGAACTATATCAATCGGAAGTGAATCTGGCAACCAGTGAGTCATCCGTCTATAATGCCGAACTGAACCTGCAGAATACAATGGATCAATTGAAAGTTATCATTGGCCTGCCAATCACCGATGAATTTGAGCTCATTACCGTTATAAAAGCCGACTCAGTTGTAGTCGATCCAGATATGGCAATAAATCATGCGCTCTTAAACAGGATGGAGCTACGTCAAAGGGAAATCGATATTGAGAATTCAATGTTCAGCCTAATGGACGCAAAAACCACAAATGAATTTGCGGGTTCTGTGACGGCATCATTCGGAGTAACTGCAAATAATAAGGATCTGGGACTGTTGTTCGACAATCCTTCTAATACTCCTGCAGTGGGACTGACACTTAATATCCCGATTTTTGACTGGGGAGAAAGAAAATCTGAAATAAAGGCTGCCGAAGCAGATCTGAAAAGCAGCGAAATAGACCTGGAAGTAGAAAAAATAGATATACAAGTAAATGTCAGATCTGTTCTAAGAAGCTTGCAAAATCATCAGAATCAGATTGTTATCCAGGAAAAAACAGTTGAGAATGCAGAGCTGACCTATGATATTAACCTGGAGCGATACCGAAATGGTGATCTTACCAGCCTGAACCTGGGGATCTATCAGAATCAGTTATCAGACCGAAAAATGTCCCTGACCAATGCGATAATCGATTATAAGCTCGAACTGCTAAATCTTAAAATACAAACTTTATACGACTTTGAAAATCAGCTATCCATTATACCGGAAGAATTGCTGGAAGAATAAAATTATAAACAGATGAAAAATAGAAAACTATTAATTACAATCCTGATATCGGCAGTATTTGCAGCATATTCATGCAAACAGCCCGATATGAGTGTAAATACTACCATTGAAGTACCTGTAGGTGTGATTGAGGTTAACACCTCCTCGATTGAGGAGTTTATAAACACTACCGGTACTGTATTCCCGGTCAAAGAAGTGAGCCTTAGCTCTGAAATGGCTGGTGAATACAGTCTGTTGGTTAATCCGGCTACAGGGAAACCATATGTGTTGGGTGACAAAGTAGCATCCGGAACTGTTATTATTAAGCTAGAGGATCAGGAATATTATAATAACCTGAGGATAAAATCCAGGGAGGTGGATCTTGAGATATCAAGGCAGGAATATGAAAAGCAACAATCTTTATACGAAAAAGGAGGCGCAACCATGCGTGAGTTGAAAAATGCAGAAATCGGACTGATCAATTCCGAATACGATAGAGAGAGCAGCCAGATAAATCTTGCTAAAATGTCTGTCCGTGCTCCTTTCTCGGGTGTAATTTCAGAACTCCCATATTTTACAAATGGAACCAAAGTAAATGCTAACACTATGCTGGTGAAGGCAATTGATTACTCCAACCTCTATCTTGAAACAAATCTCCCGGAAAAGTATTATGGGAACGTTGATAAGGGACTGAAAGTTTATGTCACAAGTTATACAAGTACAAATGACACCCTGATTGGGGAAATCACACAGATTTCACCCGCCATTGATCCCGAGGCCAGGACATTCAAATGTCTTGTCAATGTAAATAATCAAGAGAAGAGAATATTGCCCGGAATGTTTGTAAAGGCTGACCTGGTTATTAATAGTTCTGAGAACACAATCGTTATTCCCAAGGATGTTATAATTTCAAAAGGCAGGATTAAATACGTCTTTGTTGTTGAAAGAGGTGTTGCAGATTTTAGAGTAATTACTACCGGACTGGAAAGTGTTAACAGGGTAGAGGTTCTTAGTGGGCTTGAAGTTGGTGAATCGCTCGTAATTAAAGGCTTTGAAACACTTCGTGATGACTCAAGGGTCAAGGTTCTGAGATAATATTCCTTGAGCAATAAACTTAAGCAGCTATGTTAAAATCAATAACACAATTCTCAGTTAAATATCCTGTTTCAGTGAGCATGATTATACTTGCCACCTTGCTTCTGGGATATATTTCATTTGATAAACTGGGAATAGACTTGTTCCCGGACCTTAACAGTCCACGCTTATTCATCGAACTGAAAGCAGGAGAGCGTCCACCTGAGGAGATGGAAGAAAAGTTTGTCGAAAGAGTGGAAGCCTTGGCAATAAGGCAAAGTGGAGTTGTTAATGTATCATCTGTTTCCCGTGTCGGAGTTGCACAGATTGAGGTGGAGTATAGTTGGGACAAAGATATGGATGAAGCATTTCTGGATCTTTCCAAAGCACTCTCAGCATTGAACCAGGATAATGATCTGGAAGAGCTAAATATTACTCAGCACGACCCCAATGCTGATCCGGTAATGCTAGTTGCTCTGCAACACACTGAGACAGACGATCTCAATGAACTTCGAAAAGTTGCAGAAAACTACATTAGAAACGAATTAATAAGACTTGAAGGAATTGCAGATGTTGATATAGACGGTGTTGAAGAAATGGAAGTGCTGATTGAAACCAGCGACTATCTGCTTAAATCATATAACATAGATCTTGCAACCATTTCCGGCAGGATACAGAATTTTAATCAGAATGTGTCTGGCGGATCCATCGTTGAAATGGGGAAACGCTATATTGTACGTGGACTTAGTGAGATTGAACAGATCAGCGATCTTGAAAATATCATTGTTAAAATTTCAGCACCAGATTCTGAGGCCGCAGGAAAAAGAGTACCTGTTCTGTTGAGAGATGTTGCAAGCATATCATACAAGGCCAAAGATCTTGAAAATTCGGTCAGGCTGAATGGCGAATCCTGTGTTGGACTCAGCATATATAAAGAAATGCGGTATAATACTGTTAAAGCAGTAGACGAATTAAGGCTAGCTTTGGATAAGATGGAAAAAGCATTGCCCGGATTTACATTTACTATCGTTGAGGATCAGGGTGAATTTGTTTCGGGAGCCATTGGAGAGGTAAGGGATAGCGCTATCAGTGGTATTATTCTGGCGGTATTTGTTTTGCTTATCTTTTTACGGCGGATTGGACCCACCGCCATCGTAAGTGCTGCCATTCCTATTTCCATTATCGCCACTTTTTCCTTGATGTATTTCGCTGACCTGACATTAAATATTATGACCCTTGGTGGTCTCGCGCTGGGGGCTGGGATGTTGGTTGACAATGCTATTGTGGTACTCGAAAATATTTTCAGAAATCATGAGGAGGGAAAATCAGCAAGTGAATCAGCTATAACAGGAACCTCCCAGGTTGGGGGAGCAATTATTGCCTCCACACTTACAACCATCGTAGTCTTTATCCCCATCGTATACATGCACGGTGCTGCAGGTGAATTATTTCGAGAACAGGCATTTACTGTAGCATTTTCACTGCTTTGTTCTCTCGTAGTGGCCATTCTTATCATACCCATGCTTTATTCCCGTTTGTACAGGAAGAAATCACCCTTTGAAGGAAAAATAAGAAAATCCATCCAGTTTAATGGCTACGGGCGTTTTCTGGAGAAGATACTCAAATATAAATTATGGGTTCTATCGGGAGCGCTTCTTCTGATTGCTTCAGGATGGCTGATGCTTCAGCAGATTGGAAGTGAATTCATGCCAAAATCTGAAACACGTGAATTTTATGTAGATCTCAAAATGCCAGAAGGCACAAGGCTTGAAAGAACAGTCGGAGCCGTTGAGAGTGTTGAGGGAATGGTAAGGGAACTTGCCCCGGGAGAGATCGATCTTATTTACAGTGAGATTGGTCCAACTTCAGGACTCTCAACCGCAGGAGGAAATATTTTCGATGATCAGAATATGTCAACAATAAAGGTAAAGCTAATACGAGACGGAGAGATTTCTACGGCCTCAATAATCAGTAGTCTTACTAATATGTTTTCTGAAAACGAGAATATTGAATTAGTTTGCCGGCAGGAAGAAACTGCACTTCAATCAATCCTGGGTACCGATGAAGCTCCCCTGGCTATAGAAATCAGTGGTGATGAAATGTCCATTCTTGAAGATATGAGCGTGCTGGTTATGAATGAGCTGGTGAAGATCGATGGTCTGCAAAACATTTCTTCCTCTGTTGAAGGAGGTGCACCGGAAGTAGATATAAAGATTGATCGTTATCGGGCCGGATTGATGAATATTGATGTAAATACCCTGATAAACAGGGTGAGCGAAAAACTTCAGGGGAGTAGCGCCGGACAAATGAGCGTGAAAGGAGAACTCAAAGACATAACAGTCAGGCTTAATGAGATCAGTTTGAAAGAACTGGAAACACTAACTATTGAAGTTAATAACAGCGAGGTATTACTACGGGAGATTGCCGAGATAAGCATCGGAAATTCCCCTAAGGAGATTTTGCATAATAACCAGAATCGGATTGTTAAAATCACAGCTGACCTGAACAGGGATATCCCTCTTGATAAAATGGCTGAAACTATAAATAGCCATTTGGCAACAGTGAATTTCCAACCTGATTACAAGTACTATATATCGGGAGAAGAAGCTCTTAGAAAGGAATCTATGAGCAGTCTTGCATTTGCTCTTTTATTATCGTTGGTTTTGGTATACATGGTTCTGGCCTCACAGTTCGAGAATCTGATACATCCATTTACTATTTTGTTAACGGTTCCACTTTCTGTGGTTGGAGCAATAGCCATATTCTACTTTCAGGGCAAAGCAATGAATATTATGGCTTTAATTGGTATAATTATGCTGGTGGGGATCGCTGTTAATGATTCCATAATATTGGTCGATGCAATTAACCAGTTCCGAAAAAGTGGTATGAAGCTGATAGATTCTATAATTATGGCCGGACAGAGGCGGATCAGACCTATTATCATGACAACATTGACAACCATACTTGCCCTGTTGCCTCTCACATTTGGTTTTGGAGAAAGTGCTTCATTGCGATCTCCAATGGCCTGGGCGGTGATTGGTGGGCTAATAACCTCCACTTTGCTCACCCTGGTAGTAATACCATGTATTTATATGCTTTTTGGGCAAATGGAACTCAGATGGTCTAAATCTAAGAATCCGGGGAAATAGAAATGAACTTCATTATCAAAAGGAAAATATTGATTTCCATGCTGTTTATAGCCAGCACCATGCTTGGCTATATTTCCTATAAGCAGCTTAAGATGGAAATGTTCCCCAATGCTGAATTACCGATGCTTTATGTTCAGGTGACGTCCAGAACTGAAGTCACTCCTGAATACATGGAGCAAAATGCAATTATTCCTGTGGAATCTGCTATTGCAGGACTGGAGAATATTGAACTTATTGAATCCTCGGCTAACAGAAAAAGGGGAACGGTTTATATATATTATAGGAACAATACGGATCTAAAATATGCCTATCTGAAGCTTGATGAACGCATTGCATCACTGAGCAAAGAACTACCCGATGAATTCAATTTGCGTGTTATTAAGGTTGATACAGAGCAGATGTCAAATATTCTCATGACAATGCAGGTAAGAGGATCTGGAGATGAAGACAGAATCAGAAATTTTGTCGATCAGAGAATTACACCTGAACTTGAAAACATTGATGGAGTGGCTGCTATAAATGTATATGGAGGTCAGCAAAAGTCAGTGGATGTAATTCTCAACAAAGCTGCATGTGATGCATATGGTATTGCTCCCACAAGAGTAAGGAGCATACTGTCCAGAAATATGAATGTCCGGCAGTACGGAGGAACTATTAAGGAAGAAGGGGAACGTTTCTTTGTTTATCTGAACGCAGAATATCAGGACATTACTCAAATCGAGGATTTGGTAGTAGGAAGAGGAAGAAATCCTGTTCAATTGAAGGATATTGCTGAAGTATTTTATGGGAACAAGGATGTAGAATCCATAAGTAGAGTAAATGGCAAGGCTGCTATCACTCTTATGGTTATCAATGATGCTCAGGCAAATATAATTGATCTAGCCCATAATATAAATGAGGACCTGGAAAAACTAAATAAAAAATTTGAAGCTTACGATATTGAAATCATAGTGCAGGAAGATGCCGCTGAATTAATGGAGGATAATATTAATCAGATCATTAATCTAGCCCTGACGGGAGGACTGCTGGCTATTTTTATTCTATGGGTGTTTTTACGTAATATAAGCCTGGTAATTGTAGTAGCATTGGCAATGCCTGTCTCAATCTATTCTGCATTTAATTTCTTTTTCGGTTTTGATGTTTCCATAAATAGCCTTACCCTGGTTGGAATTGCCCTGGCAGTAGGAATGTTGCTGGATACTTCGGTAGTTGTGCTGGAAAATATATACAGGCTCAGAACCCTTGGTTACAAACCCTCGGAAGCAGTTCTGGAAGGAACAAGTGAAGTCTGGCGGTCAATATTGGCTGCAACTCTTACAACAATAGCGGTGTTTATACCTTTTGTTTTCTCCACTAATTACCTGATTCAGCTATTAGGGAAACATATTGGAGTATCGATAATATCAACTCTTGCAGTATCTCTTCTGGTCTCACTCCTCCTGATTCCTATGGTTGTACATAAAATAATAGCTCGAAAAACGGGGAAGGCCAAAGATGTTTACCAGAAAGTGTCACTTGATAGCAGGGCTATTCGACTATATCTATTTCTTCTGAAAACAGCCCTGAGAAATCCTGCCCCAACAATAATAGGGGTACTGGTTCTTTTCTTTGTTACTATTTTGGCCAGTATGTCTGTTTCTGTAAATAAGTTATCCAGTCTGGAAACCGACCAGATTAAGGTTTATTTTACTATGAGCAGCGGGAGTACTTTGGAAACAACTGATAAATTAGTAGCAGAATTTGAAGCCGGACTTACAGGAATTGAAGAGATAAAGGATGTTGTTGCAAATATTGAGGAGGAGGAAGCTGTTGTGACAATTATCCTACAAGAGGATTACTACGATATCAACAAAAAATCATTCGGAACCATATATGAGGAAATCGATGATTTGGGGAGTAGCTTGGATGACAATGCTCCGGCAAATATTAGTATGTCTGCTCCTTCCAGCGGTGGTGGATCAAGGAGTGGCCGCGGTGGCGGTGGCGGTGGTAGCATGGATTTTCAGAAATTAATGGGTATCGGAGAAGATGAGGAACACCTGGTGCTCAAAGGTCAGGATTTTAGCCTGATGATTGAAGTGGCAGAAGCCCTGGAATCTTATATAGAAGAGCTTGAGAATATCCGCAGTACGAACCTCTCTATCAAAGATAACCAGCCAGAGGTGCATCTTGATTTTAATACCCGGTTAATGACGGATTATGATATTACCCTAAATCAGGTGCATAGTGAACTGGGGTCATTTCAGAATGAAATTGGTTCTGGGATTACTTTCAGTCAGGGGACAGAGGAATATGAAATCATGATAAAATATGATGAAAGCCTTCTGGAAGATGCAAAAGAAGACAAAACAATGGACGAATTAAGGATTCTGGAAGTCCCTGATTCGGATGACGAAAACCTCTATGACCTGGAAAGTTTTGCGGATATTTATTATTCCCGGGGGATGCGTGAAATATCAAGGGTAAATCAGGAAAAACAGATCGTATTACGCTACCGGTATGAGGCGGAAGTTTACGATTCAAAAGAGTTGCTGGAATTTGCCAGAGAGGAGATACAGGATATTATTGAAAATGCCGGTATTCCGCCAGGGGTAGCTGTTGAACTGGTTCAGGGAGAATCTGAACTGGATGAATTCAAGTACCTTTTTCTCATAGCACTTCTTCTGGTATATATGATCCTTGCAATTGTGTTTGAATCTTTTGTAACACCTTTTGTTTTGTTATTCTCAATACCCCTTGCTGCTATCGGATCATTCTTTTTTCTTACGATCACGGGGAATTCACTTTTCAATGCAAATACTTTAACCGGATTCCTGATCTTGCTGGGAGTGGTGGTGAATAATGGTATTATTCTCATTGATTTTGTCAATATTCTTAGAGACAGAGGATACAGGAGAACCAGGGCCATTATGCTAGCCGGACTCTCAAGAGTAAGACCTATTATGATTACCGCTGTGACAACCTGCGTCGCTATGCTTCCTTTGGCAATGGGGAAAGCGGAGTATGTTAAAGCAATAGGACCTCCATTTGCTGTTACGGTTATTGGAGGCCTGACTGTAAGTACTCTTCTGACTTTAGTCTTTATACCTATGCTTTATAACGGCATAGAGCATTCACTGAACTGGATAAGAGCCCTTAATATTCGGATGAAAATTCTCTTGCTTGTTCTGGAGATAGCTGGATTATTCTTTGTTATTTTTGGTGTCGAAACATTTATCTGGAAAATGGCGGGTGTAATACTTGTGGTGGCGGGAATCCCTGCCGGACTATGGTTTGTGACAACCAGCTTACGAAAAGCGAAAACCCGTATCATATCTGAGGATGAAAGACTACATATCAGTATTGCTAATCTTGTAAAAATATATGGCAGGGACGGAAAGGCTGTTCGCGATTATAGAGCCGGAGTGAAGATGAGCAGACTTGCAGAACAGAAGCAGAACGATCCTGCGCCAAGGTTCCAGGCTCTGATCTGGCAAATACCTCTGCTGGGATTTTTAATCTATTTTTCCTGGTTTTACCTTGTAAGTGCTTCATGGAAACTGATTGCATCGATAGCAGTCTGGTATTTTGTACTTATAGTGATTCAAGGCTTTCGTCAGTTTTATAAAAATAAATGGCTTGGCTTGTTACTTGAATTCATAAGGTATGTGGGTCCAATTCTGATTCTCATCCTCTTCTACCAGGAATGGAAAAACCTTGCCTTTACCTTGGTTATAGCCGGTTTCTGGTACCTGATATTGGCAATAAGATTTGTTGCATATAAAATACGTTTTGAGGACCTGAAGGTAGAACAAACAGCTGCGGTTTTCCGCTGGTTTGTATGGTTAGTAAAAATAGTACCGGGCATTGGAAGCCAGAAAGAAAAATTTAAAGCATTACGAGGAGTTTCCCTTGAGATAGGTACCGGAATGTTTGGGTTACTAGGTCCGAATGGAGCAGGAAAATCAACAATGATCCGTACCATCTGCGGTATCCTTGAACAGAGCTATGGAAAGATTTGGATTAATGGTATCGATACCCAGGAAAAGCGTGAAGAATTGCAAGGCTTGATTGGATATTTGCCTCAGGAATTTGGAATGTATGAAAACATGACTGCTGAAGGATATCTTGATTACCTTGCAATACTAAAAGGACTAACAGATACCGATGTACGTAAAGCCAGGATAGAGGAAGTCATTAAATCAGTTCATATGTGGGAAAGCCGCAATAAAAAGATTGGATCCTTTTCGGGCGGTATGAAACAGAGAATTGGGATAGCACAGGTATTATTGCACCTTCCAAGAATACTAGTAGTTGACGAACCTACTGCGGGTCTTGATCCGAGAGAACGTATACGATTCAGGAACCTGCTGGTTGAACTCAGCCGTAACCGGATTGTAATATTCTCCACCCATATTATTGAAGATATCTCCAGTTCCTGTAATACAATGGCTGTTATTAATGATGGTGAAGTTTTATTCAACGGAACTCCTCATGAGATGACAGACATTGCTAAAGGTAAGGTTTGGAAAGTAATGTTGCCTGCAGCAGAGTTTGAAGAAAGAACAAAAGATTTATTGGTTATGCATCATATGCGAGATAATGACCAGATAAGGGTAAGGTGCATTTCTGCGGAAAAACCATTTGATTCTGCAGTGGAAGAAAATCCATTGCTGGAGGATGCCTACCTATGGCTCCTGAGATCAAAAAAACAAATGGTCTGAAATAAAATATGAAACATTCATGATAAAAGCTTATCACATGAAGGGATGACTAAATATGAATAAGAATAGTAACATACAGCGAAATCTTCTAAGCCTCGCAAGGTATAATATGAGAATTGTATTTGGAGGTAAGTTTATATATTTTATTCTTGCCTCTTTAGGATTCTTCCTTCTTATCGGAACTATTAATGCTTTCGATGACAGCTATATGAGATTACACGACGTATATGATTTACTTATCTTCCCGGCCATATTACTGGTATTCTATCCCACTGCCTTTGGCATACAAAACGATGCGGATCAGAGAACTCTTGAAATAATTTTTGGCATACCAGATTATCGCTACAAAGTCTGGTTGGTACGTATGCTTATGGTTCAGGTTATAGTATTTGTGTTATTGTTCCCCTTTGCTGCCATAGCACATTACGCTCTGGTAAGTATACCTATATTTGAGATGGTTTTACAATTAATGGTGCTTGTCCTGTTTATTTCAACACTGGGATTCTGCGTTTCTACAATTGTAAAAAATGGCAATGCAACTGCGGTTATAATGATCATTCTTGGATTAGTATTCCTTATCCTCTCAGATGAGCTGGATTACTCTAAATGGAATCTTTTCCTTAATCCATTTAGAACCCCGGGCAATATGAATGAAATAATATGGTTCGAAACTATTCGGCAGAATCGTATTATTCTCGGTATTTCCAGTTTTGTATTTCTCCTTCTCGGACTGCTGAACCTTCAGAATCGGGAGAAATTTTTAAGGTAAATCATGTTTTCCGAGCTTATATTGATATTTTTAGCTGCTTAAAAATTCAACCAAATGCATTTGTCTTGTACCAGTTTCGGTATCAATAGCATCGAAACATATTTTGTTTCCTGAAGGATTCCAGCGTGGGTGAAAATCACAACGGATATCGCCGGAGAAATATTTTCTATCATTCACCGGTTTACTACAAAGAATCATTCCCTTATTAAGCTCCATATCAAAAAGCCATAGGGATTGCGAATTACTTTCTTTAATTTTTCGGTCGGTTGCCATCCAACGTGCATCAGGTGTAAATGTGCAATGTCCGTTACCAATAATAAAATTATCGCCAACAACTTGATAATCTGTTGTTTTGTCCGGAAAAAGGTAGTGTTTCATCTTTTCCCCACCGGGAGGGGTAAATGTTGCAATAACTTCATCATTATTTCTCCATCCAAAATGTGAAACCCCGGTTCCAAAAGGAATTACCATTGCTAAATCGCTTCCATCCATATTTGCCGTGAACATGGCGGAGTCAAGATTATTTCGTTCATTTCTTGACCTTGCCAGGAATAAAAATCTGTTGCCGGAAGGATTAATTACAGTGTGATTAAACCACATGTGTCTTTTCGCTAAAGCCGGATATTCAGCTACCGATTTCTCAAAAACATCGGCTATACTTACTATTAATTTTGATTTATTCGTTTCCAAATCAATAAGGAAAACACCATCCTTTTCCGGATGTGCTTCGTTTGCAAAAGGATCCACGGCATTAGCATAACCAACCACTTTTCTTAATCGACTCAACCTGCCATAAGTGAGACTTAATGCATATTTTCCTACTGTAGATACAGCACTTATTGGACGAGGGAGGAGCGACCTGGTTCCATTGTTAACATCAAACTTAACCGATACCAGTTCTTTCCCTTGTTGATCATTGTAAATAATTTCTGAGTCTGGCTTTAATGGATTCCAATGAATAAGAGAACCTTGTTGAAGATTCCATGCTGATGTTTTTGTTATAGTTGAAAATTTTCCGTTTTCAGGATGAACGAATCCAATGTTAGCGGTTTCACCAGGTTTTGGTAATCTATCTTGAAAATCGGATTCCAGACAAACCATTTTTGTTTCAGATTTGTTCCAGGGTGACATTCCATAATAGCCGTAAAAGTGGTGTTTAGGACCATTGGTCAATCTTCGGATCTTAAATTTTGGTAATTCGTTTGGAATAACATCACTATTCTGTTTAGAATATAAACTGAAAGGAGAGGCTAATAAAACCCCTAAGCCAGCAGTAGAATTTTGTATGAATTGTCTTCGTTTCATGGTTCTTATTTTATATCGTTTTCAAAATAGTTATTCAAAATTGCGTAATTAATTTGAATCAGAAAAAGAGGTTGTATCAAAACTATAATACTAAAAATTTGAACTTACAGATTGAAACTATCAAACCAGAAGTCTATGCTTAAGGTTTGGATTTGCTTTCTAAAGTCCCTCCTTTAGGGGGGATTTAGGGGGGTAGAACCTAGCTAGGTGTCAAATTGTAAGTTTATTATTATAAAACCTGACTTTTGAGACAGTCTCTTTTAATCAAACTATTTATTTCGAATGAGTTATAAATTAAACTGAATGTGTTGAAGGAATATCGAATTCAGCATTGCGAGGATCAGAAAGCAATTGGTTTGCCTCATACGCGCGATCCCCGACAAAATGTTCTGCCTCACCATCAAACTCAAGCCATGGTCCAACTAGATATTCGGCCTTGTCTTCCGGTACACCCATTCCATCTTTGGCAATAGCATGAATTTTCATAAATTCCTCGTAAGCCAATGGATTATCGCCAAACTTTCCTGCTTTAGCATTGAAAGGT
>JAGLSB010000280.1 GCA_023135955.1 Bacteroidales bacterium
CACTTCCCAATCCCAAATAACCATAAAAATTTTATATTCTAATCCCAAATAAGTATATTTGTAAAAAATCACAATATGGTAAATCGAATTTTACAGAAAAATATCGAAAAATATCTTTTCAAAAATAAAACAATCATTTTATATGGTGCCAGACAGGTTGGGAAGACAACCCTTGTTGAATCAATTGTAAAAAATTATCTAAATACCACCTTATTCCTGAATGGGGACGATTCTGATATACGAGATTTGTTTACAGATATAAATTTTAACAAACTTAAACCTGTTCTGAACAATTTTAAAATTGTTATTCTGGATGAAGCTCAACGCATTCAAGATGTTGGGCTGGCTCTAAAAATAATTCATGATAATTTTAAAGGGATACAATTGATTGCAACCGGATCCTCTGCATTTGAATTGGCAAATAAAATAAAAGAACCTCTTACAGGTAGAAAATTTGAATTCTTTTTGCATCCTTTTTCCTTTGAGGAAATGACAGATCACCATAATTTTTTAATTGAAAAAAGACTTTTGGAACACAGACTAATTTATGGATACTATCCTGATATTGCCCTGAACACGGGAGACGAACAAAAATTATTAAAATCCCTGGCCTCAAGTTACCTCTACAAAGATTTGCTTATGCTTGATGGCATTCAAAAACCCGTATTGCTGGAAAAAATATTAAAAGCTCTTGCCTTACAAATCGGGAATGAAGTAAGTTATTATGAACTGGCAGGCCTGTTAGATGCAGATAAAGCCACTGTTGAAAAATATATGGACCTACTAGAGAAAACATATATCATTTTCAAGCTAAATGGTTTAAATAGAAATGTCAGAAATGAAATAAAAAAAGGAAAAAAAATATACTTTTATGATAATGGAATAAGAAATGCAATTCTTGGAAATTTTGTGCCAATTAATCAAAGAGTCGACAAAGGAGCACTTTGGGAAAACTTTATTATCAGTGAAAGATTAAAATTTAACAACAACCGCGGTATCGATTTTAAATCATATTTCTGGAGAACGACCCAGCAGCAGGAAATTGATTATATTGAAGAAATTGAAAATAAACTATTTGCATATGAATTCAAATGGGATGGTGGAAAAAAAGGATTTCTTTCTAAAACATTTTCAAATGCCTATCCGGAAACTCCCTTCAAAATTATCTCCCCCGATAATATGCATGAGTTAATATTGAAAGCGGTATAGTGCTTAGGTGGATCATTTGCAGGACTGACTCAACCACTCAACCTCTTCCCTTCCTTAAATTTCATCGGGGGAATTATTGCATATTCCTGCGATTCCGGAATTATTGAAAATTTCTTGTGTTTCTGTCTTCTCGTCAAATTATATATAAGAACTGACTCACATATTCCCGTACTCACGACATCACTTCTTCATCACTTCCCATCACGACATCACCCCTTCCATAATTTCACCATTCTTTGTTGATTTTGATAATAAAAGATGGTAAATTTGTGTAAATTGAAATTGAAGCTTACAATATGCGCGATTTAGTTCAAAGAAAAACCGAAGGTTTTGTAAAAGAAAATTTAAGTGTTTTTCCAGCTGTCCTAATTCTGGGTCCGCGTCAGTGTGGGAAATCAACACTAGTTAAAATGATGTCTGATTATTTACAGGACTTTATATACTTAGATTTGCAAAATCGGGATGACATTGCCAAACTAAGTGAACCAGGTTTGTTTTTTCAGACAAATAAACAAAAAACAATTTGTTTGGATGAAATTCAGCTGATCCCCGATTTGTTTGGCATATTAAGAAGTGA
>JAGLSB010000281.1 GCA_023135955.1 Bacteroidales bacterium
TATCGATTGGATCGGCTACCAGAGAGGAATCATCTACTGAAAGGTCTCTGAGGGCACAAGCACCTTCAATACCGTTTGACATGGTATACCTTACAAAAGCGGCCTTAATATTTTCATCTGCAATACGACTCCCATCCTCAGCGATAAGATCCTTTACCTGGAAACTTAGTTCGGCGATATCCTTTTTTGTCCACACAAGTATCTGGGTATGCACTTTTTCACCTCTCCAGGCAGTCGCTTCCCAAAAATTCTCAATAGAAGTCAAGGGTACTTTTTCTTTAGCATACCTAACATTATCGCTGGCATAACTAACATTGACATCATCTGGCACTTTTGCCCATTCATTAATATCTGTAGCTTTAGGATTGGGTAGTTCTTTGTAATAGGACATACCTGATTTGCTATAACTTAGATCCTGAGCGAAAACTGTATTACACATTATTCCGGCAATGAAATAGATTATAATCTTATAATTTTTCATGTGACTTTAATTTATTCAATAGTAAGCACAAAAACTTTGGTCTCGTGGGGTTGCAAATCAGTTGATAATGACCCTTCGGAATGTTCAACAGCTGCATGTTCCCATACATCATATGCATCATAACGAGTTTCAGGATCCAGTTCCAATTGCTCCCATGAAGCGGTTACTTTTTCGTCTTTGGAATTTCTGTTTAAGAATGCAATGGCAACACGATTTCCTGACAGAGGTTTCTTCCATGCGTCGATCCCATCTTTATGCATCACCCTGAACCCTTGTTTTCCTAATTCATCCTGATTGATAGCAATAATTTCTTTGTTTAAAAGGATAGTTTTTGTTGCTTCGTTCATATCTCTAACATCACAGCCTATCATTAATGGAGCAGATAGCATGCACCACATACTCATTTGTGACTGATATTCGATATCATTGCAGCCGCCTCCTTTTATGAATCCGGTATTGTTAAGTCCCACTACCAGCATATCAGGATCATTCCATCCACCTTTAGTTACAAATCGACCCAGATTTGCCGTTGCATCTATAGCTGTAAGGATTCCAATCGGACTTGTTTCATTCCGTGGACTCTCCCAGATATCAGCAACATCATATGATGTTCGCCACAAATGGGCACCAACCTCTTTTCCCCATAACCATGGAGAACGGGGACCCCATTCACAGACACTGTAAACTATAGGACGACCGGTTGCCTTAAGTGCATCACCCATGGCCTTGTAACGATCAATTGCCATTCTATAATCATTATTCCAAGAGACATAATCTGGACAAAAGCAATAATCGTACTTCAGATAGTCAATTCCCCAATCTGCAAAAAGCTGAGCATCTTCTACCTCATAACCATAACTTCCAGGCATTTGACCACAAGTCATTGTCCCAGCATCGGAATAAATACCAAGTTTTAATCCTTTACTATGAACGTAATCAGATAAAGCCTTAATTCCTGAAGGAAATTTCTCAGGATCAGCGTAAAGTAATCCTGTAACAGAATCTCTGCCCCCATGCCAAAAATCATCCATTACAATATATTCAAATCCAACATCTTTTAGACCTGAGCTTACTATCGCGTCAGCTGTCTCACGTATTACCATCTCACTGACACCAGTTCCAAAAGGGTTCCAGCTATTCCATCCCATTGGAGGAGTCATGGCTAGTGTATCCATGGCTGATATCTCAGATATGTTGTTGTCAGCTTGCTCGTTAGTACAAGCTGTGAAGTAGATTACAAAAAGCAAGGCTGATAATCCGATAACTATTCTTTTAATTGATTTTGTCATGATTTTTCCTCCAAATTTTTAAAGTTTTAATTTATATATTTTATGGTTTTATTATTGCTGTAATTCCAATTTGTCATTATTAATTCCCAATGATCTCAATACTGTGTGATCCGATTCCTGCGGGGATCTCTATTATTTGTTTCAAACCCGGTACATTTTCAGTCTTCTTGCCATCGACATAAATAGAAGCGTTATTGTCAAGATTTTCAAGAAAATTATCAGATAATTCAAGTGTCCAGCGGGATGCTTTTTCTCCAAAATATTGGCAATAATGCTTATCATAATTAAACTCTAATCCAAGCACACTTTTATTTGACTCGACTATTTTAGTATGCAAGTATGCGCTACACTCATTAAAGCCCATCCAATATTTATCCAAATGGTCATCAATCCAATCTGTATTGTCAACCAGATTGATTCTTCTTCCTCCTGCAATTTTTGATCCCACAAGCTCCTCAGTAGACAAAGTCAGAAGGATATCCCAATCTGCATCCTGAACATCAGCCGGATCATCGGTTTGTTCGGTCAGATCAAGATCATGACATGTAAACTGATCTGGCATCATCATGCTAAGCTCTATTGTCCTGTCAAACCCAACATAACATTCACGGCTAACGCCTAGTCCGGCAATAGCAGCTATGCGACCATTATCAAAGCCTCCCTGGGTACCCTCCTTAAGTTCCGCACCAGGACGAACTTCTGCGGAAAGCGGTACAACACCAAAAGCTTTTTTAACCGCCTCAATGCCTGTTTTGTAAATAAATAGTAAGTCGTTCGATGGCACAGGTACAGCTCCTCGACGTACATCGACCACCTCATTATACCAATCCGTTACTGCCATCTCACCGTCTACAGGACTATCCCACCATGATCCGGGTGCTGATTGTAAATCCCAGTTCATATGAGACCAGGCCCTATGAGGTTGAAGCTCAAAAACCCCACGATTAAGTCCTTCTATAAGTCCTTCTTTTGTAGATCCGTAATCCTGAAAGTTGCCGAAAATATCTGTGAATGGCTCAATGGTCCAGGGATTTTCAATCATATTTGTTTCAGGGTTTGCGTAACCAGGTGTAATATTCTGAACCATAATCAGGCCACGTTCTTCGAGTGGTTCAATAAGATATTTAATAAGTGTTTCCTTGCTTGGCGTTGGATAGTGCCATCTTAAACTATAAGCATGCTCGCTGCAGCCAATATCGTCCATTATAAAAATGTAGCCGTTATCAAAATTGTCGTTAAATACACCATATCCAATTGCATAAACCAGCGACTTTCTGAAAATATCTCTCATAACCGGATATTTACGGAACCAATCTTTACCTCCTCCAATCCATATTGCTTTGGTTTCATCGCTTATATCTCTGACAACGAACTGAGGATTTTCTCCCACCATACCCAGAACGTTAACTGATTCTGATGCCGTGCAGTTAACAATACTAATCTCATTTGGGTTAGGATCAGTATTGATAATACCTGACGAAATACCGTTTGCTTCAGGAATACTGGCTGGAACTCTTTGGTTTACATCAGGCAAATTAATACCCTTTGTTTCAGCTGTGATAAAATGTTTACCGGTAATAACAAATTTATCGGCATCATCATTCTGCTCAATGTTTGTTAGCCCTTGATAATCAACTCCAACTAACTCAGCCACCTCTTTTGTTTTGATGTTGTCAAATAATGCAATCATACTTATGCCATATTCTTCAACAGCCCTTTTCAAAGTTTCATAATGTGCAGAATATCCTTCCAGTTTGTTTGGGTCAGCCATCCAAATTACACAACCGTAATTGGGACTTGCCTCCCAGTTCAGAAACCGGTTAATTTGAAGTCGCTGCTCATCCAAACGAAGGATATCAAATGGTATTCCCCAAACTTTAAGCATTGAAACTACATCAATAAATTCTTCTCCTTGTACCCGCCTTGTATCGATGTGATAACTGAGCGGATCCGTCCATTGTTCATCAATTATCACCAATACCCTGAAAGGTTTTATAGCCTGATTATTTTCCGCCAGGGTTTCAGTATTGTTACTAGTTAGGTTCGAATCTGTTTCTGTGCAGCTATTGAAGATTGAAGATGTCAAAATAAAGATTCCAAATAGCAAGAATAATTTTTTCATCTGAAGCATATTTATAGTTTAGTGATATTTTGTTTAAGTTTTAATTAACCGCATCGATTAAAATAAAATCGTATTCTTTAAGTATTTGTTTATAAGGAGCTTTGTAAACAAGCGTTTCTTCTGATTTCTTGTTCTGTTTGTTATCCCAGATTACTACATGGATCTTAGAACCGTCTTCGAGTCCTGGGATAACAATCTCAAGTTCAGTAGTTTCTATGGCAATAAGAGCTGTTACATTCTTGCCAGCAATTCCCCAAACATTAGATCGTGGATTTATTCCAGCTCCTGAAAGCAAATTGGAAATTGGGTATGCTACTTCCCAGTTTAGTGTTGTAAGAGTTACTATATACTTATTATCTTTGCCGGCGATAAAAGGCCCTTTGCCATAGGTTTTATTCGGAGCAAAATAAACTTCACCCTTAACTGCTTCTTTTGGTATTACAGTTCCTGAGCGTAAATCTATACCCCTTTGTACATCGGCACCTGTAGCTCTAAGATAAGTATCCTTATAGTATCCAGTATAAGGAAGATCCTGCTCCTGATTAGGGGGAAGAGAAGCACCAGAAGTACTTGCATTGCCCCCTCCATAGCTGAATGACATTGTTCCATTAATTCCACATTTTTCTAATGCGGTTTCCCAACCCGGGCTTACTTGACTGCCGCTGGGTATGCTGGTGGCTGACTGAAGAAAAACAGGTTTATCAGTGCTGAAAAGATCCACAACCTCTGGTGGCAAGATATCGCCTTCTCCTCCTGAGGTATAAACCCAGTAAGCATCGGCAGGCACTACTTTATCGCTAACAACAATATTATAGCCTGCATTCATTGCTCCGGAAGTAATTGCATCGCCCGAATTAAACAAGCGGTTCCATCCTGCATTACCAACAGTGCTTCCTGAATAGTTTGTTTGTTTATCAAGTAGAACAACAATATTCATAAGAGGCCTGTCTTTTTCCTGCTTATCTACATATTTACTAATCCATTCATGATTTGCAATTGGATCAAAGGCATTCAAACCACCGAAAATGATAAAATTATCCAACCTGAACTGCAATGCTCTTATCATGCATAAATAAGACACAACAGCAGGAGAATAGTCACCTGCTATCCCCCAGTCGCGGTTCAATGGGGAAATTAATGATGTAGGTTTGTCCCAATATTTTGCCCACCCATATCCAAGTGATCCATGCTGAGTAAGAGTGGCGATATTGAATATTTTATCCCGTTTGAGGTAATAATTGTAAATATCAATAATTGCTGTCTCGGGCCATAAGGTAGCAAAATTAGCTTCCCTTAAGAGCATTGGATCTGTACCTGATATATAATCAACACCAAAGCTCTTCAATGCTCGTGCAAGAGAAATAAAAACTTCTGAGTCTACTTCAAAGCACTCTTCAAAAACGGCATCTGCACCGGCAGCGGCAAGATCTTCAGCAACTATTTTGATATTTTCCGGTGTCCATTGATACTTTTCCCAATGGTAGGGATTAACACCTTCCATGTTAACCATAACTTTAAGGTCTTTTTCATGTGCAGCTTTCACAAGCGGTGTGAGACCGTCATATTCATTT
>JAGLSB010000282.1 GCA_023135955.1 Bacteroidales bacterium
TTTAAAAAAACAAAATGAAAGCACTCGTCCTTGAGAAATACAATGAATTTGTTTATAAAGACGTACCCGATCCAATAATTTCAGAAAATGAAGTATTGGTACATGTTAAAGCTTGCGGAATTTGTGGTTCTGATGTGCATGGTATGGATGGCGGTACCGGTCGTAGGATACCGCCACTTATTATGGGTCATGAGGCATCAGGTGTAATAGTGAAAACCGGTAAGAATGTAAGCGATTGGAAGGAAGGGGATCGGGTGACTTTCGACTCTACCGTTTATCCTTTAGATGATTGGTATACTCTTCAGGGATTATATAATTTAAGTGATAACAGGGAGGTGCTTGGAGTTTCTCCAGGAAGCTTTTCCAGGAATGGAGCATTTGCAGAATATGTGGCAATACCTCAGCATATCTTATATCGTATTCCAGAGAAAGTTTCATTTGAGCAGGCAGCAATGGCTGAGCCTGTAGCTGTTGCCCTTCATGCTGTAAATCTTTCCCAATTGAAAATTGGAGAGAGTTGTGCAGTAGTAGGAGTAGGTACGATTGGGATTTTTATTGTTCAACTTCTTAAGTTATCGGGGGCATCAAAAGTGATGGCTTTGGATATAAGTGCTGCAAATCTTGAAAGCGCAGAAAAATTGGGAGCTAACGATATAATTAAATCTAATGATAATCTGGCTCAGGAGAAAATTAAAGCGCTTACAGAAGGTCGGGGAGTAGATCTTGCTTTTGAAGTGGTTGGAAAAAGTGAAACGGTAAATTTGTCCATCGATTTATTAAGAAAGGGTGGGAGAGCGGTACTTGTAGGAAATCTTGCTCCTTCTGTAGAATTTCCTCTCCAGAAAGTAGTAAGTCAGGAGATAAAATTGCAGGGTAGTTGTGCCATTCGTGGAGAATATGCAACAGTGCTTGATTTATTGGAGCAAGGGAAAATTAAAGTAGATGATCAAATCTCTGCAGTTGCTCCGCTTTCTGAAGGAGCCGGATGGTTTAAAAGACTTCAGAATAATACAGAAAATTTAAACAAAGTAATTCTTGTCCCTTAAACTTAGCTTATTTAAACATGGAAAAAAGAACTCATAATATTGCTATTGTTGGTTGTGGTAAAGTTGCACACCTGCACGCTCAGGCTATTCAGGAATTAACAAATGCCCGTTTAAGTGCTGTGTGGAGTAGGACAGAAAAAACAGTTGATGAATTTGCCGCACAATATAATACATTAGCCTATTCCGATATCACAAAGATGGTGCAGGAAAATAATATTGATCTGGTAATTATATGCACGCCACATCCATTTCATAAAGAACCAGTACTTGCTGCTGCAAATGCCGGAGCAAATATCTTGGTTGAAAAACCCCTTGCATCATCATTGGAAGATAGTGATGCGATGATTCAGGTTTGCAAGAAAAATCAGGTAAAATTGGGTGTAGTAAGTCAGCGGCGCTGGTACGAACCAGCAAAAAGGATAAAAGAAGCAATAGACGCAGGAAAAATTGACAAACCAGTATTTGGAACTATAAATATGCTTGGGTGGAGAGATATTGACTATTATGAGTCGGATGAATGGAGAGGAACATGGGATATGGAAGGTGGTGGCGTATTGGTAAATCAGGCTCCTCATCAACTGGATATATTGCTATGGTATATGGGTGAGATAGATGAAGTATACGGATTATGGAAGAACCTGAATCATCCATATATTGAAGTAGATGATACTGCTCTTGCTATTATTAAATTCAAAAACGGTGGCATTGGAAATATTATAGTCAGTAATTCTCAAAAACCTGGTATTTATGGCAAAGTACATGTTCACGGAAAGAATGGAGCCTCTGTTGGCGTGCAAACTGACGGTGGAGCAATGTTTATTGCTGGCATGACTGGTATTACAGAACCTCCGCTAAACGATTTATGGAGCATACCAGGAGAAGAAGCGATGTTGGAGGATTGGAAGAAAGAGGATACAGAATTTTTTAACTCCATAGATCCTACAAGCCATTATATGAAATGTCAGATTGAAGATTTTTTGGATGCTATAGACAATAAAAGAGATCCATTAGTAACAGGCAAAGATGGCCGGAGAACAGTTGAGCTTTTTACAGCGATTTATAGGTCCACTCGTGATAATCTGCCGGTTAAATTTCCTCTTTTCCCTGAAGTAGGTGGAGATTTTGACGGAAGAAATAGGGGGGATTGAAAATTTTGCAAATAATGTTGGATGATTAAAGGCCTTGGGTATTTAGATCACACCCCGAAAAAGACACCCTAAAATCAAAATAATAACGCCCTGCTGAGGGTGAGGACGAGATTGTTTCAGTCGCCCTCGTGCCTCGGGCTCCTTCACAATGACGTCCATTTGGTAGCGCGACGAGATAAATATGTTGGAGGCAAAGCCTCCAACTTATTTATCCCCAACTCCCGAGTACGGTTCGTCCTTGCGAGCCGACGAAGGAGGCGAAGCAATCTCTTATTCTTTGCTTTACTCGATTCAAAGCAGGTTTAGATTTTTTAATTGAAATTAGTTCGGAAAACAGGAAAGGCAAGGCCTTGGGCTGAATTAAATTGTCCCTTCGGGACGGAAAGCAAGCTTTAAAATAACAAAGATCTTTTTGTTTATGCTATGCAATAAATAGCCCCCCTATCGAATCAAATGCCTATTCTTATAAAGTGCATTGCGAATCGCAGGTTTAAGTGTTTCAGCTGTGCTAAATATCATAGATAAGTCGGGTGGGAAGGGAGTGTATTCATTTTTTGTTTTTTCCCTTGCTGGACCATCTAAAGCAGCTTCATCACCAACTGCTCTTGCAGAAATATTCTCAAATACGTTTTCAGCACCAATTGGTTCTTTTGCCAGAAGCTTACGCATAGGTTTTAACTCAGTGATTTCAGTCTGCCCTCTGATTGTTGCTGCTTTTTTCTGATATGTTTCGATTAAGGTGCAGGTTAAAGTTTTGTATTTTATGATTTTGATATCGTTTCCGGAAGTATCTCTCATTACATTTCCATTAGCGTCGAGAGCATAATCAAAACCATCTTCAACTTTTTTATTAAAGATCTGATCAGTAGTTTTTACTTCTTCAGGAGAAATAACAATATCGAGAATGTTTATGATAACGGCATAATCATATTCAATTTCATCATTAACATGACGGAAGTGATATTCAATCCAATCGGTATTTAGGCCTTGACTCTCAAAAGTTAGAAGTTCATCCCTGAATTCGGGAGCAACCAGAATCCTGTCGCTTGTTTGAACTTCAACAATTACACGGCTAATTCCTTTCAGACGGGCTTCGATTATCATTTCATTCAGGTTTGGGAAGCTATCGCCTGAATATTGCTGTGCAAGGAGGAGTTCATGATGAGCCTGACGATAAGACTCCTTATCAGTGTTTGTCATTAGCTTCTGAGCATTTTGGTAATAATATTCAGCAGCTTTTCTTTTCGCAGCAACCAGGTCTGAGTCGTAATCGACATAAGGATAATTAATAGTCACTCCGTTCAGGTTCAAAGGCAACACAGGCTTTACTCTTGCCTGACGAACTTTCAGGGTTTCATATCTTCTGAAGATCTCATCATAATTATTAGGATTATTTTCGGTTTTGAGATATTTTATCCTCTCAAGATCTCTTTCATTTGCAAGTTTATAAGCCTTGTCAAGCATTTCAACATTTTCTGCATCATTTGGATTCTTGATCAGCTTTTTTACAGTTTTAGTGATTATTCCATCATAATCCCCTCTCTGCATTTTCTTGGTTGTAGAACCGCAGGAAGAAATTATGAGGGCAACGAATGTAAATAGTAAAATTTTTTTCATGACAGTGGTTATTGAATTTATGATGCTAATATATGAAAGATATTTGTTCTGCTGAAAACCTTTTGCAACAATTGCAGAAAATATTAATGATAATATCTATTTTGATAGTATTAAAATAACGTAGCAATAGTGAAAAAGAGCAAAAAAAAACCGTCCCAAGAGACGGCTTTTTAAATATTTTAAGAACAAATTTACTGCAGTACAAAATTAATAGGGAAGGTAAAGAGCACTTTTACAGCTTTTCCTCTTTGCTTACCTGGTGTCCATGAAGGTGATGTCATTACAACACGCATTGCTTCCTTATCAAGTGCAGGATCAACTCCAGCTACTACTTTTGCATCAACAACTTTACCTACATTGTTAACGGCAAACTGAACAATTACCCTTCCACTGATACCATTCTCAGCAGCAATATCAGGGTAGCGAAGGTTTTGTGCAATATACTTTCTAAACTCTATTGCCGGTTCGCCACCATTAAAAGTTGGCATATCTTCAACAATATAGAATACTTCATCATCATCAAATTCTTCCTCATCTACAAAACCGGTAAACTCAAACTCTGTTGAAGCATCTGCTTCCATATCAAAATCGAAATCATCATCAATTTCAACATCATCTTCAACAATATTTAAGATTTCAGTAACTTGTTGCTTTTGCTCAGGCTCAGGCTTTGGTTGTTCTTCCCTGCGAGTAACCTGCATCTCTTCAACTTCAAAAGAAGAATCAGCTATCAGTTTTTCGCCTGAATCTTTATTTGGATTATTTGTCCATTCAAATGCAATCCACATCAATGAAAGAACCAGGATTAATCCAATTTGAAAGAATATCCCGCGATTTCTTTCTAAATCGGCCTTATGACTTTTTTTAAGTTCCATTTGTTTAAATTTTTTGCGGCTTAAAATTAATGAATTAAATATGTAAAATCAAAAGTATTTGGTTTAAATAATATTTCAATATTAATTCTTTCACCACTGGTTTAACAAAAGAGGACTTTCGGTGATGAAAATAGAGCAAAAATTGAACCAAAAAAGGATAATATTATATTTTTAAATATGTTAATTTAGTTTGAATAAAACAGGAAAGTAATATCTTACTCTTACAGCTTTCCCTCTTTGCTTTCCTGGAGTCCATTGTGGAGATGATTTAACAACTTTCAATGCGGCATTGTCAAGGTCAGGATGAGCGGAATAGTATACTGTTGTATTTTAAGGCATATGGAATCAGGAAATAAAATTGATTTCTGAGCGTTATTAATTCTACTTTACGAAGTTAAAAAAATCTACTATACTTTTGTATATCAACAATATAATGCTACTTTTAGGGAAAGAATCATACAGTAATCATCTCCCGATTGAATTAAGGCAATGGCTAAATTTCAAT
>JAGLSB010000283.1 GCA_023135955.1 Bacteroidales bacterium
TAAACAATTATTATGGTAAAGCCGATTTTAAATCACATTCGGTGCATGTAATGCTTGGTTTAGCATATATAATTGAGTAGAAATTTGATTGTAGGTTAACACCTAATTTAGAGTGTATAGTTAATAATGCGATTTGCTTTTTTGTAAATCGCATTATTTTTTTGCAAAGATTTAATTAGGAGTATTATTGAACCTCGGAGGTTCAATAGAATTCCTTCCAAATGCATGAATTCGCAAAGTGCACTATATCAAATGGTTAATCGAAAAAAGGAATTCTTAATATCCGACAACCTCCGAGGTCTTATCAAAGAAAAGGTCGCTACGATATTTGCATTAAAGAAAATAAACTACACTAATACTTACAATTATTTTACATCGAACGCCGCCCTTCAAACAAAAATCCCTAATTTTAAACTCAGGTTTTATTTGTATTAACCGACTGCCATCTGAAACTAATTTTTAGCTTACAAACACTAAGCTCTAACCAAAACATACAATGGAAATATTGAAAATAAAAGATTTAAGTAAATGCAAATATGCTTGTATATCTCTTGGAGAAATTATGCTACGTCTCGATCCGGGAGAAGGCCGTATAAATACTACCCGTCAGTTTCAAGCCTGGGAAGGTGGGGGAGAGTACAATGTTACACGGGGATTAAGAAAATGTTTTGGTCTTCAAACTGCTACTGTATCAGCTTTCGCCGATAATTCTATTGGACGCTTAGTAGAAGATCTTATAATGCAAGGCGGAGTTGACACTTCTCTTATTAAATGGCTTCCCTACGATGGCATTGGAAGAAATGTACGGAATGGATTGAATTTTACTGAAAGAGGATATGGTATTAGAGGAGCACTTGGAGTTTCTGACAGGGGGAATACTGCTGCAGGTCAGCTTAAAAAAGGCGATATTGACTGGGATTATATATTTGGAGAGCTGGGTTCACAATGGTTTCATACTGGTGGAATATTTGCTGCGCTCTCTGATACAACGGCCGATGTGATAGAAGAAGCCATGATAGCCGCAAAGAAACATGGTACAATCATTTCATACGATCTGAATTACAGACCTTCACTTTGGAAGTCTATTGGTGGACAAAAAAAAGCTCAGGAAGTGAATAAAAGACTTGCAAAATTTGTTGATGTAATGATTGGAAATGAAGAGGATTTTACTTCCAGTCTGGGATTTCAGGTGAAAGGAGTTGATGAAAATTTAAGCGAACTGGAAACTAATAGTTTCAAAGAGATGATCAATGATGCTCTGAAAGTCTTTCCTGATTTTAAGGTTGTTGCAACAACTCTCAGAACTGTTAAATCTGCCAGCATCAATTCATGGGGAGCAATATGTTGGTATAATGGTGAGTTTTTTGATGCAATACATAGAGAAAGTCTGGAAATATTAGACAGAGTAGGAGGAGGAGATAGTTTTGCATCCGGATTAATTTATGGTTTTTTGAAAACCGGTGATGCTCAGGAAGCTGTTGAATATGGAGCCGCTCATGGAGCACTTGCAATGACTACCCCCGGCGATACTTCTATGGCAAGTCTGCAAGAAGTAGAAAAGGTTAAAGGAGGGGGTTCTGCCAGAGTAGATAGGTAGGGGAGGAAGTGCCTGGAGTGCCTTAAG
>JAGLSB010000284.1 GCA_023135955.1 Bacteroidales bacterium
GTGTCCATTCAGGACACCCTTTTTTTTTCAATCCTTATTAAATTGGTATTAGTCATTGCATCAATGTTCACTTAGGATTTTATATATTTATCCCTGATAAAGAAGAAATTGTAAAATATGAAGAAGCACAAATCAAAATTTCATTCAGGGAATCAGTCTCAAACCATAAAAAAAACATGCTTTCTTTTTTATGGTGAATACAACTCTGCTCAATTAAATTTACTAAAAAATTCGGCCAGTAGGATTAACAGAGATCTAAAATCCTCAACCAAAATAGTTGTAATCCAAGATAAAAGTGAATCTATTTCTACTGAGGATGAAATCCAGGATATAGAGTTTGTCAATCAATCAAATAACTTATTTCCGGATTTTGGTAATGATTATGAAGGCTATTTTCTGTTTCCTTTATCAAGGCTAAATAAAGAAATTAATTTTAATGATTTACTTAAAGAAAATGAATTTAAGTTCCCGGCTGATAACTCATGGTCTTCTGTACTTTTCAAAGACCAAGATCTCCACCATTCTGGAGTATATGCTATTGGGAAGGAACTATTCTGTGAATTAAAAAGAAACCATTCAAAAAAAAATCTATCTTTCATAAAAAACCTGAGGTGGTATCTTGAAAGATATAGCATACAGACAAAAAAGATTATCCTCAGTCAAAATTACGTTTTCACAAGACCTACTACCGCAGATCAGAAAATCCACCTGGGAATCCAGGCAATATTACGATGGATAAAATGGAATTTCAGTCCTGACCTTAGCTCATTCTCAAATTTCCTTGCTTCACCTGCATCATCAAGATTTATATTCACTATTTTGTCTGTGTTGATTATGGTCATTACTCCGGTTATCAGCTTTAATGCAGGAATTTCAGGAGACGAAGAAAAGCATCATCTACACGCTGAGAAAGTTTATAATTATTTCGCTACTGGAGGTGAAGATACACTTGCCCTTAAAGACCCTAAATATAAACTAAACTATTATAGTCAGAGTTTCGACCTTATCTGCTACGTAGGTGCAAAAGTTTTCAATATTGAAAGAGTATATGAATTAAGACATGTGCTTAACGGGTTTACTGCAGCGGCAGCTATTGTCACAACTGGTGTTTTTGTAAGATTTCTTGCAGGGAACTTTGCAGGGATTCTTAGTCTTTTCTTTTTGTTTTTCTCTCCCCGCTTTCTCGGACATGCCATGAATAATCCCTTAGATATACCATTTGCCTTTGGATATATCTTTACTATATATCAGATCTTCCGATTCTTAAGAAAATTGCCGCTCTTTTCTTTGAAACATGCATTCTGGATATTTTTTGGTATTGCATTCACAACCTCGATAAGGATTGGGGGAATGGTTCTGATCCCGTACTTTTTAATGTTTTCAGGCCTTTTTATCATTTTTAACAAATGGCCATGGAAATTTCTTTCTGGCCACTATCTAAAATTTGCTGGAAAAGGTCTTATTTATTTAGTTGTGATATCACTAGCAGGATTCTTTACCAGCCTTTTAATCTGGCCTTATGCCTTGCAGGATCCTATTAAGAACCCATTCAAGGCTCTTGAAATGATGTCCAACATTACAGTTGCATTAAGAGTAATGTTTGAGGGTAAGATAATCTGGTCTGATAGCCTTCCATGGTATTATATTATAAAAAATATGGCAATCAGTATCCCAGCTGTAATAATCTTTAGCTTCATAATATCAATAGTTCTCTTTATCAAAAAAATTAAAAGACTATCTTCCTTATGGCTTTTTATGTTGTTGTTTGCCACTATATTCCCAGTTCTATATCTAATCTATAAGGAGTCAAATGTATATGGAGGCTGGCGACATTTGTTATTTATATACCCTTCCTTCGTCGCACTTTCTGCAATTAGCCTTGAGTGGATAAGACAGTCTCTAAATAAACCTATTGTAAAGTATGTCTTTTCAGGTCTCGTTTTTCTTGCAATGATTCATCCAATATTGCATATTTCTAGAAATTATCCTTTACAGTATATTTATTTTAATGAGATTAAAGGAGGAGTTAACAATTCCTACAAGAAATTTGAAACTGATTATTATTTACATAGTCTAAAGCCTGGAACTGACTGGGTTATAGAAAATCTAGCCGATAAAGCAGGTGATGAAAAAATAAGAGTTATTTCCAATGCGCCGGCAGAAATCATGAAATATTATTATAGAGATCATCTCGACAAAATATCATATCCATATACCAGGTATTATGACCGAGGGGCTTATGACTGGGATTATGCAATTTTTTATTGCAATTATATCAATCCTTATCATCTAAAAAAGGATATCTGGCCACCAAAAAACACCATTCATTCTATAAATGTTGACGATGTAACTGTTTGCGCAATTGTTAAAAGGGAAAATACTGAAGATTACGAAGGCATCAATCTGGCGATGAAATCCATGCGGGAAAGGAATTTTGAAGGATTGATAGAAGGTATTGAACATATGGAAGCAGCAATAAAGTATGATAAATACAATGAAATTTCTTATCTGAATCTGGCAAGAGCATATATTACTATACAGGATTTTGACAGAGCCAGAGAAAGAATGAATACACTTTTAGGTTTCTATCCTGAGTACGACAAGGCATTAAATCTGATCGGTTATTCATATTTAAATGAAGGAGATGTTAAAGGAAATACTTTATTGATTGATAAATCAATTGGAATTTTCAGTGAAGTAATCAGAATAAATTATAAATATGTTGAAGGCTATCATAACTTAGGATTAGCATATATGATTAAAAATGATTCTAAAAGAGCTTTTGACTTTTTCAATAAAGCTTTAAATGTAAATCCTAACTATAAGCAATCTTATATCATGATTGGGAAACTATACGAAAAAGAAGGAGATTCAGTACGGGCAAAGCGATATTTTGACTATGCAAATTCTCTTTAATAGCTGAATTATTATTTATACTTTTGAGCTTTAATTTTAAGAAATGAAAATTGCCATAATAGGAGCCGGACCAGCCGGATTAACTGCTACATATGAACTTTCAAAAGGAATAGAATCTGGAAAAATTGATCAGCTTGATTTGTATGAAATCTCTTCTCAAGTTGGTGGACTTTCAAAATCTATTGATTTATGGGATCAAACTGTAGATTTAGGTCCTCATAGGTTCTTCAGCCATGATAGAAGGATAAATGAATTGTGGTTAGAAGTTGTGGAAGGAGAATATGACATCGTTAACCGACAAACCAGAATTTATTACAAGAAAAAATTCTATGATTACCCTTTAAAAGCGACTAATGCTCTTAAAAATCTGGGGATTTTTGAAGCTATCTTAAGTATTTCAAGTTATTTTCTACAAAAGATATTTCCCGTAAAAAATACCGACACATTCGAGTCCTGGGTAACCAGCCGGTTTGGGAAAAGATTATACAAGCACTTTTTCAAAGCATATAGTGAAAAACTCTGGGGAATTAAATGTGATCAACTCGACTCTGACTTTGCCTCCCAAAGGATTAAAAAATTATCTCTTTTTGAGGCTGTCAAGAATTCACTTCTCAACTCAAAAAGAAATACCCATAAAACTTTGGTAGATGAGTTTGCATACCCACTTAAAGGTACCGGGTTTGTTTATGAGAGAATGGCTAGCCTTATTAAAGAAAAAGGTGGAAATATTCATCTTTCCAAGGGGATCGAAAAAGTAATTACATCTGGCAGAAAAGTTAAGGGGATTGAATTCACTAGTGGAGATTATCAGGAGTACGACCATGTAATCTCATCTATGCCAATTTCCACTCTTGTAAATCGCCTTCCGGAAACTCCATACGACATTAAGGAACTTGCTAACAAGCTTAAATTTAGAAATACTATTCTTGTATATCTTAAAATAAACAAAACTGAACTATTCTCTGACCAGTGGTTATATATACACTCGACTGATTTGAAAACCGGTAGAATTACAAATTTTAGAAATTGGGTGCCTCAACTTTATGGCAATGATGAGCATTCTATTGTTTGTATGGAATACTGGTACAATTTTGAGGATAAAGAGTGGGAAATGTCAGATGAAGAACAAATTGAAACTGCAAAACGAGAGTTTTCTAATACTGGATTATTAAAAGATGGTGAAATCATTGATGGAAAAGTAATTCGTCTGCCTCGATGCTATCCTGTTTATTATAAAAATTATAAAAAACAACTAAAGCCTATTGAGACATACCTGAATTCCATTGAGAACCTTCAGGCAATTGGCAGGTATGGCTCATATAAATATAATAACCAAGACCATAGTATCTTTATGGGGATCCTCGCCGCTGAGAATATTTTAAAAAGTGAAAAACATAATCTGTGGGAAATAAACACCGATTATGAAGCTTATCAGGAAGAAACAATTATCACAAAAACCGGTTTAGCGAAGACCGACTAATATGATGGATGAAATAGTACTGGGCACATTATCTGAGAAGCATAAATTAATAGCAGATAAAGTTCTAAACAGGGAACGAATAAATCAAAAAGAAGCACTTATTCTTTTTAAGGAATTTGATCTATCTGTTTTGGGGATACTTGCGAATGAAGTAAGGGAACGAATAAATCAGAAATTCACCTATTTCAACCGCAACATACATATTGAGCCAACAAATATCTGTATACACAATTGTTTATTTTGTTCCTATTCCAGAAAAATAAATCAAAAAGGTGCCTGGGAATATTCTCTCGAAGAAATTTGTAATCTTGCAAAATCTTTTATTGACACTGACATATCAGAAGTTCATATTGTTGGCGGAGTCCACCCAAACAGAACGGTTAATTATTATGCCGAACTTATTCAAGCGGTAAAAAATGAACTGCCTGAGGTTCACATCAAAGCCTTTACAGCAGCAGAAATTGAACATATGGCCAAAAAGGCTAAACTGGATATAAAAGCCGCTTTACAAAAATTAAAGGATGCCGGACTGGATTCCATTCCCGGAGGTGGCGCAGAGATTTTTGATGAAGATCTCCGAAAGAAAATCTGTCCCGATAAAACAAATACTAAAGAATGGTTGGAGGTTCACCGTCAAGCACATAAATTACAGATCCCAAGTAATTGCACTATTCTATACGGTCATATTGAAAGTTATGAAAACAGAATAGACCATTTAGAGAGACTAAGAAACCTACAGGATGAAACAAATGGTTTTAATGCCTTTATACCTTTAAAATACAGAAGCAGCAATAACGAAATGTCTTATGCAGGAGAAGTTTCCACAACAGAAGATTTAAGAAATTATGCTGTCTCTCGAATTTTTCTCGATAACATTCCACACATAAAAGCCTATTGGCCAATGATCGGTAAAGATATATCTGTAATCTCACTTTCATTTGGAGTTGACGATCTTGATGGAACCATCCAAGATACTACTAAGATATACACAATGGCGGGATCTGAAGAGCAAAATCCAGAAATGTCTATTGAGGAAATAACTACTCTCATCAAAGATGCAGGGAAAATTCCCGTGGAACGAAATAGTATTTATGAATCAATTAAAATTTTTAAATAAGGTTGATATACCTTTTACTGATTTTTTCCGTTTGTAAAAGGCATTTGTATTATATTTGTTGACATTCTAGCACGACACTATGGAATTCCTCAAGTTTCTAATAAGCAAACAGTTTCTAAAAAGTATACTCATTGCGGCCGTAATTTCAATTGTTTTAATTGCCGGAGTATTTTTATGGTTACATATATTTACCAGACACAATCAATCTATTTCTGTTCCAGATTTCACAGGATTAAATGAAGAAGAGGTTGAAATAATCGCAAGCTCAAAAAATCTCAGATATGAAATAATTGACTCCATTTTTTATAAAGAGCTGCCAAAGGGGATAATTGCTAAACAAAATCCAAAAGCTGGAGAAAAAGTTAAGCAAAACAGGAGAATTTACCTCACAAAGAATGCTGTAAACCCTGAAAAGGTTACTATGCCTGCAGTCTCAGGGGTCTCATTGCGACAGGCTATAACAATCCTGGAAGCTAACGGGCTGGTTGTTGGAAAATTATCATATAAACCAGACATTGCAACAAATGTTGTTTTGGAACAGATTTATCATGATAGCCTTATTACTCCGGGAACAATTATTTCAAAAGGTTCTGAAATAAATCTGATTCTTGGAAAGGGATTAAGTAATGAAACAACTTTAGTCCCAAATCTTATTGGTTTCTCAAAATTTATGACAAAAGAATATCTTACTGAAAGGTATCTGAATATTGGTGGGGAAATTTATGATGAATCAATTGAGGATGAAGAAGATTCTACCGCCTCTTTTATCTGGAAACAACGACCTGAATTTAATGAAAACTACAGATTACAATTAGGCTCTCAGGTAGACATCTTCCTTACAATCGATTCCACAAGACTTCCTTTTTCAGATACCCTTGCCTTAGAAGAAAACCCTGAATTTATTGATGATTTATTCAATGAATAGATTTAAGCTTTCCATATTATTTCTCTTGGCTCTGTTAAATTTGGCTGCACAGGAAGTTATTTTACCAATATCAGGAAATCCGGTTGCTCAGGAATACTATGAAAATTATTATTCAACTTCGAAAAAGAATTTGAATGTCGATACTCTCAACTTGCCTTTTATTGATGATTTTTCCGATTCAGATGTTCAACCCGACCCTCTCAGGTGGACTGATAATTATGCCTTTATAAATAATCGTTATAGTCCAAATCCTATTACCTCTGGAATAGCAACTTTAGACTCCTATAATTTTGACGGCTCCCCATATCCAAATGCTAGTACCAATGCTTATATAGCAGACTACCTTAGTTCAAACCCAATAAATCTGGATTACAATGTAAATGATAATATTTACTTGAGCTTCTATTATCAGGCAAAAGGATTAGGGGAGCAACCTGATGAAAATGACTCCCTTTGCCTCGAATTTTTTAATGTTGATTCATTAACATGGGATAGAATCTGGTCTGTGCCAGGTGTTCTAATGGAGGACTTTAAAAGAGTAATGATTCCAGTTAATGACTTTATATATTTGAAAAATGGTTTCCAGTTTCGCTTTCTGAATTATGCCAGCCTGCCAAATGCACCTAATTTTAAAGATCGGTTTGGGAATTGGGATCACTGGCATATCGATTATATTGTACTCGACAAGAACAGAAATCAGGCGGATACTGTATTTCGGGATGTAAGTTTTGTTAGAGGAATATCGTCTATGATTAAGGATTATGAAGCAATTCCATGGGCTCACCTTCAGTCTGCATACATAGAGCAATATAGTGGATCAATCGATACTGAAATTACCAATCTTGATACAGCCGACCGTAATGTATCCAAATTCATTGAAATAAAAAATATTGAAACCGGAAATACTGTTAAATCCGACCCGCTAGCAATTGATATTATTGCAGATACAATTTTCAATTATTATTTTGATAAAAGCTATCAATTCGATTTCAACCAAGGCGACGAAGCTACTCTTTTAATAAGAACAATTCTCCAGACTGATGCATTCGATTATAAAGCAAATGATACCCTAAGTCGTTTTCAGGTTTTCAAGAAATATTATGCTTATGATGATGGGACTGCGGAGGTAGGCTATGGCTTAAGTGATGAAGGAACAGAAAGCGCTTCAGCAGCAGTTCATTTTAAAGCATTCAAAGCAGATACCCTGCGCGCTGTTGATCTTTACTTCAACCAGATAGAAGATAGTTTGAATCTAAATAATTATTTCTACTTAAACCTGTGGGATGATAATGAAGGTGAACCTGGCAATCTAATTTATGAGCAAATAGGATTAAGACCTGCATACAGCTCAGAACTAAATAAATTTATTCGATATGAACTGGATTTTCCTGTATTTCTAGAAGGAGATTTTTATTTAGGCTGGAGTAATACCGTTGAGGCATTTTCCAATTTTGGCATGGATCTCAATCGAAACAATTCAAATAATAATTTTTACAATCTAGGTTTTGGATGGAGACAATCTCAAGCTCCCGGTACATTTATGATTAGGCCAGTCTTTTCCATACTGCCTCTTATATCAGGTACTAATGAATTATTAGCCCTACCTACATCTGAGTTGATGGTTTACCCTAATCCTGCTGATCAATTATTGAATTTTTCATTTATTCAGGATGACTACACATCCTGGAATATTGAAATTATTGATTTGACAGGAAGACTAATTCTAAAGACTAATCAGCCATTAAACCAATCCCTAAACATCTCAGACTTAAATGAAGGTGTATATATTCTTTCTATCCGTAATATGAACTCCGGATTTCAGAATAAACAGAAAATCATAATTCGCCGTTAAAGTTTCAATTTAGTATGCAGGAAGATCAATTAGAGAGTCAGGAATTATATGAGCATTATAGATTTGAAGCTGACGCAGGACAATCGATACTTCGCCTCGACAAATTCCTTGTAAATAAGCTTGAGAGTACTTCACGGAGCAGGATTCAAACTGCAGCACAAGCTGGCAACATATTAGTTAATGGCTTAGCTGTTAAGCCAAATTATAAAGTTAAACCTCTAGATACTATTTCGATAGTTTTACCGCAACCATCACGACAACTAAAACTTATCCCAGAAGATATTCCTATCGAGATAGTTTATGAAGATGAAAGCTTGCTTGTTGTAAATAAACAACCCGGAATGGTTGTACATCCTGGTCATGGTAATTATTCAGGAACCCTTATAAATGCTTTGATGTTTCATCTGAAAGATAATCCACTTTTTCAAACAGGAGAAGAAAGGCCGGGCTTGGTTCACAGGATCGACAAGGATACATCAGGGCTTCTGGTAGTAGCAAAAAATGAACTGGCTATGAATAAACTTGCCAGTCAGTTTTTTAATAAAACATCCAAAAGAACATACCAGGCACTAGTATGGGGAAACTTAGATGAAGATGAAGGTACTATCGAAGGAAATATTGGGAGATATCCAAAGAACAGAAAAAAAATGTGGGTTTTTGAGGATGGAAGTGAGGGAAAACATGCGATAACTCACTATAAAATTCTTGAGCGTTTTGACTATGTAAATTTAGTTGAATGTAGATTGGAAACAGGACGCACACATCAGATAAGGGTTCATTTTCAATACATTAAGCATCCAATATTCAACGACATGGAGTACGGCGGGGATCAGATATTAAGAGGAACTGTTTTTACTAAATATAAACAATTTATTCAAAATTGTTTTCAGATCCTTCCCCGGCAAGCATTACATGCAAAAACTCTTGGCTTCGTACATCCACTTACAGGAAAAGAAATAACCTTCGATACTGATTTGCCCAATGATATGCAATCAGTTCTTGAGAAATGGAGAAGATATACAGGTGGTCGGGAAGATGGCTAGCATATTACATTATTTTCTATCTTTACTTCAGAAATATATTTCATGAATAAAAATATTGCCATTTTACAAGGAGGAGATTCTTCAGAATATATCATCTCAGAAAAAAGTGCAAAAGAGATATACCTCCATTTAAAAAAAGCCGGACTTTCACCCTACAGAATCAGGGTTAGGAATGGAAAATGGACATATTTACCTGAAAAAGGAGATAATAAGGAACTTGATCTTAACGATTTTAGTCTAAAAATAAATAATGGCGAAAAGATTCTTTTCGACTATGCTTTTATCATTATCCATGGTACACCTGGAGAAGATGGTAAAATTCAAGCGCTTCTTGAAATGCATAATATCCCTTATAATACATC
Source organism: Bacteroidales bacterium (assembly GCA_023135955.1). Lineage (GTDB taxonomy): Bacteria > Bacteroidota > Bacteroidia > Bacteroidales > JAGLSB01. The sequence goes on from JAGLSB010000284.1 coordinate 9,696, forward strand.
GGGAATACTTTCGTCAGCCCTTAGTTTTAATAAATTTGCCTGCAAGGTTTTTCTAAAAAACAAGAATATTCTAACACCTGAATCCTTTTTATACAGGAAAGGGGATGAAATTGATATTGAAAAAATTATAGCTAAAACCGGACTCCCTTGTTTTATAAAACCAAATAATGGAGGTTCAAGTTTCGGTATCTCTAAAGTCTCTTTAAATGAGGATATTGAGGGGGGAATAATTGAGGCACTAAAAGAGGATTCTGAAGTAATAATTGAATCTTTTGTAAAAGGCATTGAATTGAGTTGCGGACATTTAAAAACTCATTCGGAAGAATTAATTTTTCCGGTAACTGAGATCATTCCAAAAAATGAGTTCTTTGATTTTGAAGCAAAATATAAGAAAGGCATGTCTGATGAAATTACTCCTGCCAGGATTTCTGAAGATATTAAAAATCAAGCTCAGAGCCTTGCATCAAAAATCTATGACGATTTGAATTGTAGGGGAATTGTACGAATAGACTTTATACTTAAGGGAAATCAACTATATTTTCTTGAACTTAATTCCGTTCCTGGAATGAGTAAGGAAAGTATAATTCCTAAACAAATAAGGGCATTAGGTTTAAAGGTAGAAGACGTTTTACTGAAAATTATTAATGACAGTGTAAATTAAGCTTTCTCTATTTCAATCATTACATCATCCTTCATTACGGAATCATTATTCTTTATATTTATTTTCTTGACTTTACCTGAAACATTTGAAACGATTTCGTTCTGCATCTTCATAGCCTCAAGAATGAATAGAGGTTCCCCTTCCTTAATTTCACCATTTTCCTCAACCATTATGTCAAGTATTTTCCCTGGCATTGGAGCCATAATATTCTCTATACGAGAAACCACCTGAACTTTAGAAAGAGTTTTCATCCTTTTATATGAGATGGGAGTTTCAATAGAAAAGTTATACCATACACCATTTATCATGACAGTATATTTATTCTGACTCTTTTCCAGAATTTCAATATGATATTTCTTTTTCTTATAGATAATGTAAGTAAAACTATCAGGATCCTCAACAATTTGCATATCAAGCTTTTTCCCTTTTACTTTTACTATTTCGCCAAGAGGATTTACAACTTCAAATTTTTTGCCCTTGGTTGAACAAGCATAAAACTTTTCCTTTTCAGTTTTTCCGTTGTGATTTGCCATAGCTAAAAAAATTGTTTACAATGATTTAAGGCGTTTTTTCAATACCCAGGGAGCAATATTCTTTCCCTTATCAAAATCAACTGGTTTATTTTCCACATTTTCAATTTCTTTGACAAAATCGTATGTAGCAAAAAATGCAGCGAGCATTTCATCATCCTGACCTTCATGATAATGCTTTGTCATTTCTTTTGTCAGGAAAGAAGTGTCATATTTTCCTTTACGGAAATTCTTATTCAACAATACAGCATTACAAAAAGGAATAGTTGTCTTAATGCCTTTAATCCAGAACTTCTTAAGCGCATTTTGTGAATATAGAATTGCTTTTTCCCGATTCTCCCCATGAACAATTAATTTTGCTACCATGGAATCGAAGTATGAAGTAATACTTGAACCCTCTACAACACCTGAATCAATCCTTATATTCTTACTTCGAGGTAAAGATATTTTCTCAATTACTCCCAGGCTGGGTGAGAATCCGCCTTGAACATCTTCAGCATTAATCCTGTATTCGATTGCCCAACCATTTATTTTTACGTCTTTTTGTTTTAAAGGCAATTCTTCTCCCCTGGCAATCCTGATTTGCCATTCAATTAAATCAAGACCTGTAATCATTTCTGTAACGGGATGCTCAACTTGAATTCTGGTGTTCATCTCCATAAAAGAAAATTCCATTTTATCATCTAGCAAAAACTCAACAGTACCTGCACTGAAGTAATCTACTGATTTTGCAATATTAATGGCAGCAGCGCCCATTTTCTTTCTTAATTTCTCATCAAGAACTGCCGAGGGGGATTCTTCTATCAGTTTTTGATGTTTCCTCTGAACAGAACATTCCCTTTCCCCCAGATGAATAATATTTCCATGCTTGTCTCCAAATATCTGGAACTCAATATGTCTTGGATTCCTAACATACTTCTCAACGAAAACATCAGGATCATTAAAAGCTTTCTCTGCTTCTGAACTTGCCATCTTAAACATCTTAGCAACATTCTTCTCCTCCTCAACAATTCTCATCCCTCTTCCTCCACCGCCAGAAGCGGCTTTAAGAATTACGGGATAACCAATTTCATTTGCTATTTTTACAGCCTCATCAGGAGAAGAAAGGTTACCTTTACTTCCTCCCAATAATGGAACCTTATGCTTTCTGGCAAGTTCTTTGGCAATGGTTTTATTACCCATTCTATAAATTGCATCAGCCGATGGGCCTATATAAATTATTTTCTCATCATCACAGCGTTCTGCAAAAATTGGACTTTCAGCAAGAAAACCATAACCGGGGTGAACTGCTGAAATATTATTATCCTTCATTGCCTTGATAATTGCTTCTATATCCAGAAATTCTGAAATTTCTTCAGTATGATCGGAAAAATCAATTATATGATCTGCCTGAGTAAGGTAAAAAGCATTTGGTTCTTTAGATGTTTTAATAACCCAGGATTCTATACCCATTTTCCTGGCTGTATTAATAACCCTAACCGCTATTTCGCCTCGGTTAGCAATAAGTATACTTTTAATTTCCATAATGAATATTTACAAAGGGATATTTCCGTGTTTTCTTGAAGGCACATTTACGTGTTTATTTTCAAGTGCTTCAAATGCTGAAATTAATTTCTTTCTGGTATTTGCAGGATCAATAACCTCATCGATATATCCCTTTTCGTCGGCAACATATGGATTTGCAATTTCATTTCTATACTTTAAGGCTAATTCCTTTTTTAATTTCATAGGGTCTTTGGATTCAGCTAGTTCTCTTTTATAAAGTATGGCTACAGCACCTTCAGGTCCCATTACGGCGATCTCTGCAGTTGGCCAGGCAAAATTAAAATCACCACCCAAATTTTTACTGTTCATTACACAATATGCACCACCGTACGATTTTCTAAGAATAACAGTAATTCGTGGAACCGTTGCATCAGCATATGCATAAAGCAGTTTGGCGCCATGACGAATAATCCCGTTATGCTCCTGATCAACTCCGGGAAGGAAACCAGGAACATCTTCCAATGTCAAAATTGGGATATTAAAGGAATCGCAGAAGCGTACAAACCTTGCACCCTTCATCGATGAATTGATATCCAGAGTTCCAGCAAGTACTTTTGGTTGATTTGCAAGAATTCCAATTGTTTTTCCTTCAAGTCGAGCAAAGCCTACAACAATGTTTTGTGCGAATTGCTCAGAGATCTCAAAAAACGAGCCTTTATCGCAGATTAAATTTATTACATCTTTTACATCATAAGGTTTATTAGCATCATCAGGGACTATATCTCTTAATTTAAGTCTGGAATTATCTATATCATCAGTAGGACCCTCTATAAATGGTGGGTTATCCAGATTATTTGAAGGCAAATACGACAGAAGCTTTTTTACACCGAAGAGTGTGTTTTCTTCATCTTCATACATGAGATTTGCTATACCCGTTTTGCGAGAATGCACTCCTGCGCCTCCAAGATCCTCTAAAGTAACATCTTCATTAAGAACCTCTTTTACAACATTAGGACCAGTTACAAACATATAGCTGGTTTTGTTTGTCATAAAAACAAAATCAGTAATTGAAGGTGAATAAACAGCACCACCTGCTGCAGGCCCCATTATTACAGAAATTTGTGGAATAACTCCTGAGGCTTGAACATTTCTGTAAAAAATTGAAGCATATCCGGCTAAGCTGGCAATTCCTTCCTGTATCCTCGCACCCCCTGAATCAATAAGTCCAATAATAGGAGCTCCCATTTTCAGAGACATGTCCTGAATCTTTGAAATCTTAGTTGCATGAATTTCCCCTAATGAACCACCCATAACATTAAAGTCCTGAGCATAGGCAAAAGTAAGTCTGTTACTAATTCTTCCATGACCAATTATGACACCATCACCATAGGCACGTTTCATCTTACCAAAACCGGTATCTTCACCTACAGGAGCGACAAATGCGTCTATTTCTTCAAATGTTCCTTCGTCAAATAGGATATGTATTCGTTCTCTTGCAGTAAGTTTTCCTCTGGAATGCTGCTTATCAACAATCTCCTGATTATTCTGTTTCTCGAAAACTTTTTCTCGATCGAGAAACTTTGTAAAATTTCTTCCTTTTACATCCATTGAGTATCGGGTTAGAATAACTTCTTTTTAAATAGACAAATTAGTCTTTTCTTAATTGTTGAACAAAATAATATTAAACTCTTTACTTAAAAAAGCATCAATAATATCAGTCTTTTTTCTCCCTGCAAATGTAATAATAAAATTAATTTTTAGAATTTTATTTAACCTTAATATGCAAAAAGTAGATAATCAAACTGATATTCAGCACCTTCTACTATTCCTTATTTTCGACCAACCATATACAAATGTACTTCTTTTAAATAAAGTATAATTCTTTGAATTTCAGTTTATCAAATCCGTTAATATAGATATATCAGAATATTCTTGTCCTAAGGTTCAATTTTACATAAATTAGAAAATATTAGCCCAAAAGCTTTATAGTTACTATCATTTTTCCTTTCAAAAAATAAGTCAAAAATTATTTTAATTACAAAAAACCGCTGCACTATAAATAATGCAGCGGAAAAATGAATGGAAATGCCCCCTGAGAAGCTCCAAACACAAACCCCAGATCTTAACTATTTTTGGGCGATAAGAACAGAAAATTTTCACACCATATTTCTGTCGAATATCGCTTAATTCCATCTTTATCATCATAAGAGGAAGTTTTCAACTTACCTTCAACATAAAGTGAATCCCCTTTTTTTACATAATCTCTCAAAATTTCAGCTCTTTTATCCCAAGCCACAATCCTGTGCCACTCTGTAGATTCTTGCTTGTTACCATCTTTATCCTTATAACTCTCATTTGTAGCAAGGGAAAGATTAGCAACAATACTATTGCCTTTTGTTTCATTAATCCGTGGATTATCACCTACATTTCCTACAAGAGTTACTTTGTTAATTCCTTGTTTCATGATCTTATTTTTTTATTATTACTAATTGCTCTTCACCCCTTAATGGAAAAAAGACGCAAAAATCAGCTAGTAAAATCAGAAAAAATGAAAAATAATTTTGGAAGAAGTAGATATACGCCTGTTATTCAGTTGATTAATCAGTGTATTTTATTAAGGATTTTTTTTGATTTTTTCGAGTAAATAGACCTTTGTAATTTTAAATCTACGAAATTCTCTTCAGCAATGTCAGGTTTCCCTAGCTTTAAATAAGTAAGAGAAAGGTACCATTGAGAATGTTCATGTAAAAAGCTAAAATCTTCTCTTAATACATCCTGAAATGACTTTATAGCTAAATTATATTCCGCATTTTCCATTGCAGCCAGGCCCATGTAAAAATTGGCAATAACCGTATTAGGCTTATTTTTAGAAATATAGGTCGTCATTTCGTGTAAGGATGCTTTATAATTCCCATCAAGGTACTGTTGTATTGCATTCTCAGGATAATTGTATTCCTCATCAATTACAGAACGACTTGAATAATCAAGAGTAAAAGGCTCATAATATTTAATAAAGATTTCATCCTGAGTAAGCATAAAGGGTTTAAAAATAATCAACAAAATTATAATTACTGCTGCGGTCATAGCTGATCCAGCACCTATTAAAAATCCTGTAGATCTTAAAGTAAAGTTATTTGAATTCAGGCCTATTCTTTTATTTTCAAATTCATCATAAGCCGTAGCCAACTTTTTACGAAATCGATCTTCCTCATCTGGCAAACTAAATTCATCAGTAAGCCTGTGAATATCAAGTTCGGCCAACAGGTCGGGATCAATTCTTAGTTGCTCCTTGAATTCTAAAAGCTCCTCCTCTGACATATTACCATCTAGGTATCGAAGAATTTTCTTTAAACGATTCATTCCTTAATTCATTAAACCTTGGGTTTTTCCGTATCTCATTAACTAGTAAGCCTTTGCAATAATTCCTTCTGTTTTTGGTATATTGATCAGAAGAATAGTTCATAATTTTAGTAATCTCTGAAATTGGAGTCTTTTCAAAAAACAATGTGAGTAAACGCTGATATTGAGGACTCAAAGTCATAAAATGATCTAAAATAAGCTTTCTCTTCTCCATTTTAATATATGCCTCTTCAATGTCTGAATCAATACTTTGATCATCATTCATTGCTTCAAGATACGAATTTTCTTTTTGTCTCCGCTTTAATTCCTTAAACCATATATATTTTGAAACAGAAAAAAGATAAGTCCCAAAAGAATACTTTAGCTCAAAATTTGTCCTTTTCACCTTGTTATATATCACCACCATAGCATCTTGAAAAACATCCTGAGCATCAAATGTACTTCCATGGGCAATCAGAATAAAAGTTTCTACCTGAGGATAAAAGTTTTGATACACGAAATAAAGAACGTGACTATTCTCTTCTTTTATTCCCGTTAATATTTCGCTCGAATTTTTTACCATAGCAATTAGATCGGCTAAAAATAGAACAATAATATTTGCTAACAAAGAAGCTTTTAACTTAATCTTCGGAATAAGTTCCCATTGGAGGACAAGAACATACTAGATTTCTATCTCCATAGGCATCATCAACTCTTCCAACTGCTGGCCAGAATTTATTTTCGCTTATCCACGACAAAGGAAAAGCTGCCTGGGAACGAGAGTATTTATGATTCCATTCATCTGTGCTACATTCGAATACAGTATGTGGTGCATTTTTTAACACATTATCCATTGTATCTGCTTTCCCTTCCTTTACATCAATAATTTCTTTATGAATACTCAATAAAGCGGCAATAAACCTGTCGAGCTCTGCTTTACTTTCACTTTCTGTTGGTTCAATCATTAGAGTACCATGCACTGGAAACGATAAAGTGGGTGCGTGAAAACCATAGTCCATAAGTCGTTTGGCAATGTCAGTTTCTGTAATTCCAGCTAAAGCCTTAAACTCTCTGCAGTCGAGAATCATTTCATGACCAACCCTTCCACTTTTCCCTTTATATAAAATACTAAATTTTGAGCTTAATTCCTCAGCCAAATAATTTGCATTCAAAATGGCAATTTTGGTTGACCGACTTAAACCTTGCTCTCCAAGCATTTTTATATAGGCATGCGAAATAGTAAGTATACTAGCGCTACCATAGGGTCCCGATGCAAGTGCCTTTATTCCCGATTTACCTCCCATATCGACTTCAGGATGGCCAGGTAAGAATTCTGAAAGGTGTGCTGCCACACCAATGGGGCCTACTCCCGGACCACCACCACCATGAGGTATAGCAAAGGTTTTATGTAGATTTAAGTGACAAACATCTGCTCCAATTATTCCTGGATTGGTCAATCCGACCTGTGCATTCATATTAGCTCCATCCATATACACCTGGCCACCATTCTGGTGAATAATATCAATCATTTCTACAATTTGTTCCTCAAATACTCCATGTGTAGAAGGATAGGTTATCATGCATCCGGCAAGATTTTCATTATGTTTAACTGCCAATTCAGTTATTGCTTCTAAACTAATATTTCCATTTTCATCGCAAGGAACAACAACTACCTGCATTCCTGCCATTACAGCACTGGCAGGATTAGTACCATGGGCAGAAGCGGGAATAAGACAAATATCACGATGAGTTTCCCCTCTACTCTTATGATAAGCCCGAATAACCATTAAGCCTGCATATTCGCCTGCTGCACCAGAATTTGGTTGAAATGAGATCTCGTCAAATCCGGTAATTTCTTTTAAGTCATCGCTCAACTCCTTCATTAATATATTATAGGCTTCTGCCTGAGCTTTTGGAACAAAAGGATGTACATTAGAAAACTCCGGCATTAAAAATGCCATCATCTCCGAGGCTGCATTCAACTTCATGGTACAGGAACCAAGTGAAATCATAGAATGCGTTAAAGAGATATCTTTACGTTCAAGCTTCTTAATGTACCTCATGAGATCTGTCTCAGACCTGTACTTATTAAATATCTCCTCACTAAGAATTTCTGATTCTCTTTTACTTGAAGTCAATAATAATCCTTCAGTTGGAAATCCATCAATTATAACAACTGGTTTATTAGCTAATCTGGCAAAGATTTCAATAATCTTGTTTATTTCAGAAATTTGAATAGTTTCATCTGTACTGATTCCAACATACTTATCATCAAAATAATGAAAATTTATTTCACTGTCTATGGCCAGTTGTTTAAGGTCCTTTGATTCAATGTTTTCTGGTATCTCAATTTTTATTGTATCAAAATAGTTCCTATTCACATTTGAAAAACCCATTTTTTCCAACTCTGATGACAGATAAACTGCTGAATAATGAATCTGATTTGCAATCTTCCTCATACCCTCCGGTCCGTGATATACAACATACATACCTGCCATTGTAGCAAGTAAAGCTTGAGCCGTACAAATATTTGAGGTTGCTTTTTCCCTTTTTATGTGTTGCTCCCGGGTTTGGAGTGCCATTCTCAGTGCAGGATTATTATGTCTATCAACAGTAAGCCCAATTATTCTTCCTGGGATATTTCTTTTAAATTTTTCACGAGTAGCAAAATATCCTGCATGTGGTCCTCCATAACCTAATGGTATCCCTAATCGTTGGGATGTTCCGACTACAATATCTGCATCCCACTCTCCCGGTGGTGTTAGAACTACAAGACTCATTAAATCAGCAATAACTCCACTAAGAACTCCATTTTCATGAGCTTTCGCAACAAAACTACTATAATCTATAATCTCACCATCAGCATTAGGATATTGTAAAATAGTTCCAAAATAGCCATCCATCTGTTCTAACTCCTGATAATCTCCCATCACTATTTCAATTCCCAGGGGTTCAGCTCTGGCAACAAGAACTTCTATGTTTTGAGAGAAGATATTTTGATCGACAAAAAACTTATTCATATTTTCCTTCACTGCCTGTCTGGATCTGAGATTATACATCATAATCATTGCCTCAGCTGCCGCAGTACTTTCATCCAACAATGAGGCATTTGCGATTTCCATGCCGGTAAGACTCATTACCATAGTTTGAAAATTTAGCAAAGCTTCGAGCCTTCCCTGAGATATTTCAGCCTGATATGGCGTATAGGAGGTATACCAGGAAGGGTTTTCAAGGATATTTCTAATTATTACCGGTAAGACTATTGTATTATAAAAACCCATTCCAATGAAGGATCGGAAATTACCATTCTTTCGAGCTATATCTCTTATCTGATTTAGATAAACATATTCTGAAACTGCAGGATTCAGATTAAGCTTTTCTTTTAAAAGAATATTCTCAGGAATGGTTTCTTTAACAAGTTCATCAATTGAATCTACACCAATCCTTGAGCACATTTCCTTAATTTCCTGTCCTCTTGGGCCAATATGGCGATCTGCAAAAAGGTCTGTTGACATATTTAATAAAGTTTGAAATAAATTAATATTCCGGAAAGTCAAGCAAAAGTAATATCTTGAAAAATGATAAAAATAAATTCTAATATGTTTAACAACTTTATAATAAAAAAGGATTTCTATTTCTCTCATTACTTACCAAGGATGCTGGACCATGACCCGGATAAATACTGGTTTTATCATCCAGTATCATCAGTTTTGATTTAATTCCGTCAATCAATTCCGTGTAATTCCCTCCAGGCAAATCAGTTCTTCCAATACTTCCAGCAAATAGGACATCTCCTGTAATGAGTATTCCCTGACTTGGAATATGGAATACAATAGAGCCAGGTGAATGGCCCGGAACCTTCAACAATTCAATCCTCTCCTTCCCTAGCTCTAGAATTTCTCCCTCAACTAAATATTTATCAGGATGAGGTGGTTGCTCAATCTGAAATCCAAATATTGTAGCATGCGATACTGCAGAATCGATAAAAAACTCATCTTCTTTTGCAAGAAAGAAAGGAACATTATACTTCTCCTTAAAATATTTCAATCCGGACAAATGATCCATATGTCCGTGAGTATTTGCCAGAGCTATTAATCTTAAATCATTCGATTCAATATAGTCCTCCAACTCATCAAATTCAGCCTTACTATTACATGCGGCATCAATTAATAAACATTCCTTCTCATCGTTATAAATCAAATAAGAATTTACAGAGAAAGCATTAAATATAAAAGTTTTTAAATGTATCATACTAGCCAGCTTTTCCTTTTAATAATGGGACGAAAACAAAATAACCGTGCTCAGTTCGGGTATACTTCTCATCGTCTTCTTTGACAATTTTAATCATTTTTTGGGAATTTCTTTCTCCCAATGGCACTACTAAAATTCCGCCAACTTTTAACTGACAAAGCAAATCATCCGGAACTTCTGTTGCCCCAGCTGTAACGAGAATTTTATCGAAGGGCGCATAACCGGGAAGGCCTTTATATCCATCGCCATAAAAGAATTCGGGCTTATATCCCAGTGAGTTTAAGGTAGTTTGAGATTTAAGAAATAACTCTCTGTGACGCTCAATAGTAAATACCCTAACACCCATTTCAATAAGCACTGCTGCCTGATATCCTGATCCGGTACCCACTTCCAGTACCTTTTCCTGCGATTTCAAGTCCAGCAATTCAGTCTGAAATGCTACAGTATATGGCTGAGAAATTGTTTGTCCGGCCCCAATCGGGAAAGCCTGATCAGCATAAGAAAAATGTACAAAAGAAGAGTCCATAAATAAATGACGGGGCACCTCATTAATAGCATTTAGAACTTTCTCACTTTTTATGCCTTTCTTCCTAATCTGATTAACTAATTTTTTTCTAAGACCTTTATGCTGATAATTATCGTTCATGTTTCTGATTTAATTATACAAATTTAGCTTTATCAACAGAAATAGTTGAAAAGTAGAAAAACAATTATCACCCATGTATTAACAATTACTTTAAGTTTGCAAATATAAGTCAAAACAATATGCTTCGAATCGCCATACAGGGTAACCTTTCTGAAGGTACAAAGTTTGTAGAACTTATACGAAATACTTCAGATTGTATTTTATCAGGTTTATGCACAGAATTGAATTCTCGGTTAACCGATAGTGATAAACTAATTGATCATCCGGTTCCGGTATTCGATAATTTGGAAGAATTGTTTCATGTTTCTGATGCAATAATCTTTTTAAATCACAGAAAATCCGGAATATCTAATGTAAAACAAGCACTAAAAAGATCCAAGCATGTATTCATTCAACCTGAAAGTCTGTTAGGCATTGAGTTACTTAATGAATATCAAAACCTGGCTGAAGAAGCCGGAGTATTGTTCTATATTTTTCACAATCCCATAAAAGCTGATCTGGAAGATCTAATTCGAAATTCTGAAAATTATCCTGAGTTCATCGATATCTCCAGGAACGTTTATGAAATAGATGAAAAGATTCCTGATGTTAGAAAGTTAATATTAAGAGAAATATTATTTCTAACTTCAATAAATCAACAAGCCATAAAAAGATTTAAAACTTTAAGCGTACCATATAATTCACTAAAACCCTACTTAATTAATCTCAAGATTGATTTTGCTAACTCCTCTTCAGCCAATGTAACAATTAATAATTTCTCCGGAGCAGATTCGAGAAATACAGAAATTTATTTCCGCGACAAAATGTTGCATATGAATACTTTGGAGAAGAATATCAAGGTCTCAAACAGAAATAATAAAGAAGTTGATTGCTATCCATTGCATACACTGATGAATGACGAATCGGATCCAAGTAGCGATATCGAACATTTTATTCATAAACTGAAAACATTTGCATATCCGGCTAATAGTTTTGAATCAGGAATTTACGCATATGTAAATAGCTGGGAAATTCTGGAGAAAATTGTTCCTGCAATAATGGAAAAATGAAATAGTTTGAATTAACCAGTCGATGTGTCAAAATAAAATTCTTCTCTCTGTGCAAGAATTGGCTCAATAATTTATATCGATACGATGTGCTATTGAGATTATTAACAGAAAAAATACCGGCAATTTATTTCACTTCATTAAATTAGCTCAACTAATAAATTACTCCTTTTTCCTACCTTTGCATAATATTATATCTTTTTATTCGTTTTATTAAATTGAACTACCTGAAAATTCGTATGAATAATAAGTTGCAAACGGCAAAATACCTTTTTACAGATTTCCTTACCGCAGCTTTAAGCTGGACATTATTTTATATTTTTCGAAAAGAGTATATCGAACCGATGAAATTTGGTTATGATATTCCTATTACTTTTGGGGAAAGGTATTATCTAGGATTAATTCTTATCCCAATATCATGGATTTTACTTTATTACCTTACAGGTTATTATCGTGATATTTATCGTAAGTCAAGATTAAACGATATTGTTCAAAGTTTTCTTCAATCACTTTTTGGTGTAACTATCCTATTTTTCCTCCTTCTTCTGGATGATGAAATCAGTAGCTATAAAAACTACTATCTTTTATATACTGTCTTATTCGGACTTCATTTTCTTATTACTTTATTCTTTCGTCTAATATTAACCAGTATCACAACATGGAAAATTCATAATAAAAAAATCTGTTTTAACACACTGATGATTGGTAGCAACATCCAGGCAGTTGAAACCTATATTGAACTTGAGCAACAAACTTTGTCATACGGAAATAATATTATTGGTTTTGTCAATGTTCATAAAAAAGATCATTACCAACTTTCAGATTATATAAGCCATCACGGTAATCTTAATAAACTAGAGTCAATTATTGAAGAACATGATATTCAAGAAGTTATTATAGCGTTGGAAAACTCCGAGCACAAAGAAATCAGTAAAATCATAAATAAACTTGCGGGATGCAAGGTTATAATCAAAGCCATCCCAAATATGTATGATATTTTGACTGGCAAAGTTAAAATGTCTCAGTTATTTGATACGCCACTTATTCAAATCTCACATGACCTGATGCCTGTTTGGCAATCGAATGTTAAACAAATAATTGATTATATTATTTCTTTACTGGCACTAATAATCTTACTACCACTATTTATCAGCCTGGTGGTTGGAGTAAAATTAAGTTCTCCCGGCAAGGTTTTCTATTCCCATGAAAGAATTGGGAAATACGGAAAAGCATTTAAAATACTTAAGTTCCGTTCGATGCGGAATGATGCTGAAAAAAATGGCCCTATGTTGTCATCCAAAAATGATAGCAGACTTACTAAATTTGGTAGTTTCATGAGAAAATATCGCCTTGATGAAATTCCAAATTTTATCAATGTGCTTAAGGGAGATATGTCACTAGTTGGACCAAGACCCGAGAGGCAATTCTTTATTAATCAAATCATTAAAAAAGCTCCTCACTATGTTCATCTTCATAAAGTAAAACCTGGTATTACTTCCTGGGGACAGGTAAAGTATGGTTATGCTGAAAATGTTGAACAGATGATAAAAAGGTTGAGGTATGATATTCTATACATTGAGAATATGTCGCTTTTTGTAGATATGAAAATTCTCTTTTATACAACGCTAACAATAATAAAAGGCAGAGGAATCTAAGCTGTATTATTCATGCAGCTAAAGGAAAAAGTGTTCACTTACAGGGAAATATTCTGGCCCATCATTTTTCAAAATACTTTCAAACAATACCACACTTTCAACATCCTGCTTTAAAAATAACTGTCCTTCATTTGAAGTTACGACTTCTCTAAATTCATTTCTATTTTGAATGCTTCTCATCCTTCCCAAAGTTAAGTGAGGCCTATAATTATCTGAAGTAAATTGGTAATCAATACTGTTTAATGCTTTGTCAACCTTATTATTCAGTTCGATAAGTGGAATAGAATTTTTTACTCCTGCCCATAACACTTTAGGGTAAGAGAAACTTCGAAAAACACCTAATCCTTTAATGGAAAGTGGAAAACTCCTGGTTTGCAATGCCAGCTCTTTAAGTTTCTCTGTAATTAATGGAAGTTTATTGTTTTCTGTCTCCCCTAAGAACCTGATTGTCAAATGTAAATTATCCCTTCTAATCCATCGTATCTTCTCCTCTCTTAATTTCAATCTGATATTTTTTACTATCAAATCAAAGGCAGGATCAGGATACAATTTGATAGCAATAAATAGTCTGCTTGTATTTTGATTTAACGACATATAAAAAATTTACCTGCTTATCATTTTTTTTCTTAATTTGCTGAAATTGAACCAAAATATATAGAATTATGGCTAATTCAAAAAAAATCGCAGTTGTTTTATCAGGTTGTGGAGTGTATGATGGAGCAGAAATTCATGAAGCGACCCTAAGTTTATTTGCAATTTCAAAAATGGGATGTGAATATGAGATTTTCGCTCCTGACATAAAACAGCATCATGTAATCAATCATCTGACTGGTGAAGAAATGTCTGAAACCCGTAATGTTCTGGTTGAATCGGCCAGAATAGCAAGAGGAAATATCAAGGCATTAAATGAATTCAATGCAGACCATTTTGACGGACTTTTATTTCCAGGTGGGTTCGGAGCAGCAAAAAACTTATCTAACTGGGCTTTTAAAGGTCCGGATGGTGATGTAATCCCCGAGATTCGGGAGGCAATAACTAGTGCTGTCAAGAATAATAAAGTCATTGGAGCACTTTGCATTTCACCAGTACTTTTAGCAAAAGTTCTTGAGGGTGTAAATTTAACCATTGGATCTGATAAAGCAACGGCTGCAGGAATTACTCAGGCCGGGGCCAATCACAATATCACTACACATGGCGAAGTTGTCGTGGATTCTAAATACAAAGTAGTTACTACTCCGTGCTATATGCTTGATGCTACTATTGCACAAATTGGCGATGGTGCTGAGAATGTTGTTAAGGCAATGCTTGATTTGATTGGGGAATAAAAGTATGAATTTATCATTCTTTGTTTTTAAATCAAATTCTACATTTTTTTTATTCCTGTTCTTCTTGTGTTGCCTCTTCAAATTGTTATAGATATTCCTTGACCTTATGCGCCTATTTATTATCAAGAGCTCCGGCTCCAATCCATGACAGGAATAATTGTAGATTTGCGTCAGAAGTTCTCCCGGCATGCGTTTGACCTACATTAAATACAGAATAAAGAATACTGTTTTCATGATTTACAGTATCAACATAGCCTCCCGAAATCAAAGTATTATAAGATTCCCCTGAGGAAAGATCGAGAAAAGATCCTGATAGATGACACCCTATACATGATGCATTAAAAATTGGCTGCAAATTCTCACTAAAACTGACTACCTCAGGTGGCGTATCATCAATTCCACCTTGATCAATCCACATAAGAATTGTATCCCTTTCAGCCCCGCTTACTTTATCTGCATGGAAACCTGTAAGTGCGGTATATAATTTACTATTATAAGGAGTTACTGTGTCTATAAGGTTATTCTCAATTAGACTTGTATAAGCAATATTTGAAGTCAGATCTGGGG
>JAGLSB010000285.1 GCA_023135955.1 Bacteroidales bacterium
ATTGCTGCACCTGATCACTGGCATGCCAGAATGGCACTCGATGCCCTTGAAGCAGGGAAAGATGTTTATCTTGAAAAGCCGTTAACTTATTCCATTGAGGAAGGCCAAAAGCTTGTGAAAGCTGTAAGAGCTAATAATAAAATTTTAGCAGTTGGTAGCCAGCAACGATCTGATCCAAACTTTCAACATGCAGTTAAGCTTGTTCAAGATGGTAAATTAGGGAAAATAGAAAAAGTTGAGGTGTTTTTAGGATCTGAAGATCCACATCCAATACCTTATGATGTACCTGAAGAAGAAATTCCAGAAGGTTTGAATTGGGAGAAATGGATAGGGCCTGCACCAAAAGTACATTATAATAAAGAATTGAATCCGCCTATTACAGTTGATCCACCACAAGACGAACAAATCTGGGGTGGCTGGAGATGGTACAAGGGATTAGGGGGTGGTTTAATGACAGACTGGGGAGCTCATATGATGGATATTGCACAATGGGCTCTTGGTTATGATAAATCAGGACCTGTTAAAGTTATCCCTGGTGGATTTGAAGATAATAAGTATCTAACCTATATTTTTGAAAATGGCATTCATCTTTATCATACTGACTTTAATAATGGTCAGCAAGGTGTTAAGTTTTATGGAGAAAATGCATGGATTGAGGTAGGACGTGGTCATTTTGAAACTTCCGATGAATCTCTTAACCAGAAAGTAGATGATTCTGACGTTCCTTATGAAGGAAGATCAGCTCATCATATGAATTTTATTGATTGTGTCAGAACCAGAGAAGAGCCAGCTGCAAATGTGGATATTGGACATTCTATCTGTACTGCTTGTACCCTCGGAAATATTGCTGCAGAATTGAAAAGACCTGTGGAATGGAATCCTGATACACAAGCATTTGTTGATGATGACGAAGCAAGCGAATTTTTGAGTAGGGATTATGAGAATGGATATACTTTGTAGGACTACCTATAAAAATTCATTTCATCAATATATTCCCAAACGGCTGGTGGCAAAAAGAATTTTGTTTTTATGCCCTTTGAAATTGCATTGCGAATAAAACTGGAAGAAATTTCCATTCTGGGAGCATTAACTATTTCAATGTTTTTATGTTGGAGCATCTCTTCCATGCTATCTCCATGACGTGGATAAACCAGTCTTTTGTATTGTTGGATAAGAATTTCATGATTTTTCCACCGATTGAAATTCATCAGATTGTCAGAGCCCATAATCAATTCAAATTCCCGTTCCGGATTTTTTTCAGACAGATATATAAGAGTATCAATGGTATAAGACGGTTTAGGCATACTGAATTCTATATCGGACACCTTGAATCTTGGATCATCGCCAATGGCCTTGTAAACAAGTTCAAGTCTGTGATGGTCCTCAAGCATAGTTTTTTTTCTCTTTAATGGATTCATGGGACTTACAACAAACCAGAATTCATCCAGATCCGTATTCTCAATAATATACTCGGCAATAGCCATATGTCCATTATGGATTGGATTAAATGATCCGCAGAATAGTCCTGTTTTCATTGTTAAAGATTTGTTCTGTACCTTCATTTCGACTACGCAATGAACGTTCTGTTTCATTACATTTTCCCGGGTTCATTGAGCGTAGCCGAAATGAACTCCCTCACCTTCCCAAAACACTCCTCAACAGCCACATCAAGTTTGTCGTTTATTATTAATTCATCGAACTCAGTAGAAAAACTTCTCTCTTCTTCTGCTTTTTCTAATCGTGCCTTCAAACTTTCTTCGTTTTCTGTTAATCTGCTACGAAGTCTTTCTTCTAGAATTTCTGGATCCGATACTCCTATGAAAAGTGCTAATGCTCTTTCTCCGAAGGACTTCTTTAAATTAATTCCGCCTATAACATCAATGTCGAAGATCACATGGAATCCTTCATTCCAGAGTCTTTCTACTTCTGATTTTAGTGTGCCATAGTATCGATTAGCATATACTTCTTCCCATTCAATAAATTCCTCTCTTTGAATTTTTTCTTTAAAATCTTCAGGACTCAGAAAATAATAATCCTTTCCATCTGTTTCATTCTCTCTTTTTGGTCTGCTAGTGGCAGAGATAGAAAAACTCAGTTCAGGAATTCTTTCAAGTAATGACTTAACAATAGTAGTTTTTCCTGAACCTGAAGGTGCTGAAAGAATTATCAATTTCCCTTTCATTTATAGGATATTTAAGGTTTGCTCTTTAATTTTCTCTAATTCATCTTTCATTTTAACTACTATATGCTGAATGTTGGAATCATTCGCCTTTGATCCTAATGTGTTTATTTCCCTTCCCATTTCTTGCGCAATGAATGCCAGCTTTTTACCGGCTTCAGATTCATTATTTACTGTCTCGTTAAAGTAATTGCAGTGATTAAGCAAGCGAATTTTTTCTTCACTAATATCCAGTTTCTCTATGTAAAAGATCATTTCCTGCTCAAAACGGTTTTTGTCGGTTTTTTCAGATTGAAAGAATTCGGTCATCGACTTGTTCATTCTATCTCTTAGTTTTTCAATCCTACTATCTTCGAAAGGCAATAAAGATTCTTTCAATGCAAGTATATTTTCGGAATGCGATAATAAATCTTTCTGCATGGCTTTACCTTCCTGCTTTCTGAACTCACTTACCTGAGAAAGAGTATCCTTTAATCCTTGTTCCAGAACATCCCATTCATCTTCCCCAATTTCCAACCTTTGGGTTTTCATAGTATCCGGGAGTCTCATTATAGTTGCGGTTAGATCAGAATTTTCAATCTTTAGTTCTTCCTGTAATTCATGCAACTGATTGTAATAGTTCTTAAAAACTTGCTGATTTATATTGGTAGGAGTAAGTCCATCGTTTAGTTCATAATAAATACTGCATTCAATTTTACCTCTTTTGAGTGCATTTTGAATTAATTTTCTGATAATCAACTCCTTTTCCCTGAAAATAACCGGAATTTTTAAATTAGTGTCTATATTCTTGCTGTTCAGAGATTTAATCTCAATAATAACTTTCTTATTGGGTAAACTAATTTCAGTTTTCCCATATCCTGTCATAGAATGGAGCATTCTTTTAATTTTTGTGAAATACAAAGTTAGTAAATATCGGGAATATGAGAATTGACTATACTATTTTTGACTCAGGGACCCTACGCTATGACCCGATTGTTTGGTAACAGCTTTTGTTTTCCATCTGCCGGTAAGATAATAGAGGAATGAAAAAAGAGCACCTGTGGCCATACCCATTGGTACTGCCCACCAAATTCCTGTTTCTCCAATTCTATCTGATAGCCACCATGCAATTGGAATCCTGATAATCCATAAAGCAACCAGGGTTATAAACATTGGAATAAGTGTGTCTCCGGCTCCTCTAAGGACACCTCCATAGGTAAACATAATAGAAAACAGAATATAAAAAGCACTAACAATGAGTAAGTATTCACCCCCAATCCTGATAACTTCTGGATCTCGATTAAAGAGACTTATTAATCCTGATCTGGTGCTGGAAATCAAAATACTAAGAACTATTGAGACAACAGATGACATAATTAAGGTTGCTCTTAAACCCTTCTTAACTCTATCTTGTCTCCCGGCTCCTATATTCTGACCGACAAAGGCTGCCAGACCCTGACTAAAAACCATCGCCGGTTGCATAGCAATTGAATCGATTCGCCCGGCAACCGAATATGCTGCAATTACATCGGTGCCAAAATTATTTACGATTTTCATAAGTGCCATCATTCCAAGGGCAACAAAAGTATGCTGAAAACCTGTTGGGAGGCCAATTCTTAGACTTTGTGTAAATATTTTATAATCAAAATTAAAGTCCTTGATTCTGATTGAAATTAATTTATGAGTCTTATTCAGATAAATTACAGCAGTAAGAAATGCACCTCCCTGCGAAATGATTGTTGCCCACGCTGCTCCTTCAATCCCCCACTTAAATTTCACAACAAATAATATGTCAAGAACAATATTAGTGAGAGTTGAAATGATCATAAAATACATCGGAGTTTTACTGTCACCAAGTCCTCGCAAAATAGCCGTTGTACCATTGAAGCCAAAAAATACAATTATTCCGCCTATAATAATCTGAATGTACGATTTTGCTTGTGGGTATACATCTTCAGGGATATTGACAATTGAAAGGATGGGATCGAGAAATATTAATCCAAGAATAGATAAAAAAGCCGCCATAGAAAACATCATAATATACAAAGTGCCGATTGTTTTCTTTACTTTCTCATAATCCTTTGCTCCAAAATATTGTGATATAATAATTGTTCCTCCAAAAGCAATCCCGATAATCAATGCAATTAAAGTGAACATAATAGGAAATGCATTTCCAATGGCAGCAAGACCTTCTTTTCCAATCACTCGCCCTACCACAATACTGTCTACAATATTGTACATCTGCTGGAAAACACTTCCAATTAATAAAGGAATAGTAAAAGTCAGGATGTTTCTTCCCTCATTCCCAACGGTAAGATCTTTCATTCAATGAGTTTAATATGGCGCAAGGTAATATTTAGTAGGGACAATGCATGTATTGTCCTTGCTAAATATGGACGACGTGTGTAATGCCTTGTTAATATGGACAACGGGTGCATTGTCCTTACTAAATTCGCTCCAATTCAACAGTAAAATGTCTCATAATGGGAGCCTCACGTAGGATCTGATAACCATTTTTGATTTCATGTCTTCTGTCAAATACATTTTTCATTGCTGCTGCAATATAATCCATATGATTATATGTATAAACTCTTCGAGGAATTGTAAGCCGAAGCATTTCTACTTTTGGGAATCTGTTTCTACGACTAACAGGATCTCTATCAGCCAGAAGTGCACCAATTTCAACACCTCTTACTCCCGACTCAAGATAGAGCTCTATTGCCAGGGTTTGTGCGCGGAATTCATTAATATCAACATGTTTTAAGAACTCAGTGGCATCTACAAATACAGCATGTCCGCCAATTGGTTGCTGAACAGGAATTCCATATGAAATAAGTTTCTCTCCAAGGTAATTCACCTGACGAATCCTTGATTCCAGGTAGTTCTGACCGAGTACCTCATGAAGACCCACTGCGAGGGCGGCCATATCTCTTCCTGCCATTCCTCCATAGCTAATAAATCCCTCAAACATTATGTTATAAGTACTTGCCTCACGAAATAATTCTTCATCTCTAAGTCCTATGAATCCACCAATATTTACAATCCCATCTTTCTTAGCGCTCATTGTCATGCCATCGCTATTAGCGAACATTTTTTTCACTATTTCAGGAATACTTAGATGTTTATATTTTTCTTCTCTTTGCAGAGAATGCCTATTTCATTCAGCAAAGAGAAGAAAAATATAAACAT
>JAGLSB010000286.1 GCA_023135955.1 Bacteroidales bacterium
AGTGAAAATAAAGAGAACTGCAAAATAGAAGTAGGAATTCATTTGTAAGTTATTTGTTGGGTTAGAATATCATTTCAAAAGCATAAATATTGTATCTATAAACATAATAATACTTTTCATAATTCATTCCATAATTTCTGAAATAATCCCGAATAGCATATCTTATCATTTATTATTCATTAACTTTAGTAAGTTGGATTAATAAAATGTAGTTAAATTGTACTAAGAATAAAAATCGCAATTCAAAAATAAAAGTTTTCCCTATTGGCATTTCAATTTTTAATAGTACAGATAAATTAATGCCGGGTCTTACCGTTAGCTGTAATTTAAATATTAAAGAAATTCCTGATGTATTAATTATTCCATTGGAGACTGTGTTTAGCAATGAAATGGAGGAATTTGTATATGTCAGATCCGGATCCGGTTTTAAAACCAGAAAGGTGAAAATAACTTCTCGTAATACAGATTATGCATTAATTGATGAAGGACTTTCAGTAGGTGAAGAATTGGCACTATCAGATCCTTTTTTAAATAAAATGGAAGATAAAGAAACTGATATGACTAAAGGTAAATTATAATTTTCACGGTAATTTTTATTTAATGAAAAAACTTAATCGTCAATTTTATAAAAATAAAATGAAGCTGTTTGTCTCAATGACTTTATGTTTTATATTGACTTCATGTAATGTTAGTAAAGAAAATGAATACACCATACTCAAAGGTAATTTTATTCAATCAATTACAGAAACAGGTGAGTTGGAGTCAATTAGCGCTTCATCCATCACTATGCCTCGAATAAGCTATCAGTATGGTTATAATTTTAAGTTGATAGGACTAATAGATCACGGAGTAAATGTAAAAAAGGGAGATTCTATTGCTGCACTCGATCCTTCTTCCTTATATAAGTATATCATTGAGAGAGAAGAATCTCTGGAGAAAGTTATAGCAAGTGGAGAAAAGCAAAAAGTGCAAATGGAAAATACTATTCGCGATCTGGAAGTACAATTTAAAAACGAAAGTGCTACAGTTGAATTAAAGAAGCTTGAACTGGAAAGAATACAATTTGAATCTGAAATAAAGAAAAGGCTTAAAGAATTGGAGTATCAACAAGCAATGCTCCGTTTGGAAAAGGTGGAAAGAAACCTTAAACTAAAACCTCTCATTGAGGAGTTTGATCTAGCAATAAATGAATTAAATAAGAAACAGCGCGAAGCAGATATAGAAAGTGCCTTGGGAACCCTGAAAAATTTAATTCTCTACAGTCCGGGTAATGGATTATTTCAAGTTAATAATAACCGAAGAAATGATCAGATCTATAAGCTTGGTGATGAAGTTTATCTGGGTTCAATGATAGCGGGCATACCCGACATTTCCAGAATGAGGGTTAATTCATATATTAATGAAACAGATATTCAGAAAGTAAGTGTGGGAATGAAGGTAATTGTAAGACTTGATGCGCTGCCCGATGTACAATTTGACGGTTTCTTAAAACAAATTAATAAAATATGTGAGTCTCGCGATAAAGAGAAAATATTTAGAACAGAAATAGAAATATTGGAATCAGACATACGGCTTAAACCAGGGATGTCAGTAAGCTGTGAATATGTATGCTATAATTCTGATAGTGATATATTCGTTCCAAATAATTGTCTGCTAAAAGAAAATGACAAGGCGTATTTATATCTAAAGAAAGTAAATTCTTCAAAAAAAGTTGAAGTTGAAACCGGACCAACAAACAGTTTCTACACTGTTATTAAAGCTGAATTTATAGCAGGGACTCAGCTCGTCCCATTCGATCAAGTTTCTGTTAATTAACTTATGATTCCATGCAATTTAAAGAAAACATAAACATTTCACTCATTAGTCTTTTTGAGCAAAAATTCAGATCTATTCTTACTATGCTAGGGATAATTTTTGGAACAGCATCGGTAATTATCATGGTTTCCATTGGAGAAGGAGCTAAGAAACAGGCTATAGCAAAGTATCAGGAACTAGGTATTAAAAATATTATTATCAGGGATAAAGATCTAACTGATCCTGAACTTGAAGAAGTGAGAATGAAATTTTCCCAAGGTTTATCCTTGAGAGATGCTGAAATAATTCAGGAAATAGTTCCGGGAGTTGAAGATATTGCACCACAAAATGAATCAAAAACGGATGCTAAATATGGGGATAAATCGTCAAGAGTTACAATTATCGGGGTTACACCCTCAATACTTGAAGTTCTTAATTATAAAGTTGATAAAGGCTTGTTCATAAGTCAGGATCATTACGATCGGATGTTGAAGGTATGTATTCTTGGAGCCTCTATTACAAGGTCCTTATTTGCCTACGATAATCCAATAGGAAAAAATATTAAACTAAATGATCAATGGTTTGAAGTAATTGGTATTATGGAAACAAAGGCTCTTTTTACTGAAACAGTGGGAGAATTGGCCGCGCGCGATCTGAATAATGATATTTACATACCTCTTTCAACTTTTAATAAACGAATTCCTGATGAGAACCCTTTTGCCAGTGAAATAAAACAATTTACAGTTAAGATGGAAGACCCTGAAAAATTACTTGAGTCTGTTAGAGTAATGAGAAGTATAATAAACCGTCATCATTACAATAATGATGATTATAATTGTTCCTTATGAATTACTGAATCAAGAAGAAAAAGAAAGAAGGAGATATAATTTCCTTTTGGCTTCAATAGCAGCTATTTCATTGATCGTTGGAGGAATTGGTATAATGAATATTATCTTAGCCTCGGTGGTTGAAAGAACACGGGAAATAGGCATCCGGAGAGCACTGGGAGGAAGAAAACGTGATATAATTTAGAAAACCGCCTTACTAATCTTTCAACAAGTATTGGGTATAGTCAACCGGTAGAAGCCTTATTTGGTTATAATAAAATCAAATTGGCTGATAGGCAAGCGAAACTTAATTATGAATCTACATTAAAACAATTAAAAAGATCAGAATTAGATCTTGTATATGAGATAAGCAGCCTTTTTTATAATTTACTTTCATTTAAAGAGCGTGTGAATATTGCTGAAATGGGTCTTGAACGGCAAAGAGAAGCTTACACTATTGCAAATAATAAATTCGAGGCTGGTTTGATAAGAGAAGTAGAAGCCCTGCAAATGGAAGTAGATCTAAGTGAAGCGATGAATAATTTAGATATTGCTGAAGTTAATTTTAATTCTCAGGCGAATATATTTAAAGAGGTTCTTGGTTTAAATCTTAATGATATAATCATTGTCGAAAATGATATGGAATATGTAAAAGTAAATGTAGCGGTAGAAAAGGCCGTTGATCTGGCTCTTGAAAACCGTCATGAACTTAAAGAAGCTGAAATACAGATAGAGCTTTCTGAGATGGATGTTAAACGTAGAAAAGCTGCTGGTAGAATTAATGGGAATTTTTTAGTTAATTATGATTTAATAGGAACAAATAAGAGTTATTTACCTCTTCCTTTTGAAACTTCTCTTAACAATTCATTGCAAAACCTTAATGATCGTCCAGGAAATTTTAGTACGGCTTTAGTCATTGGTATTCCGATTATCGATTGGGGGCAAAATAAAGCAAGAGTAAGAGCTGCAGAAGCAACTTTAAAGCAAAACATGCTACGACTGGATGGGGAGAAGGTTAGTATTGAGAGAGAAATTAGAAATACGGTAAGTCGTTTGCATAGCAGCCTGAGGAGACTTGAATTGCTAGAGACGAGTATATTTGTGGCTGAAAAAAGCTTTGAGATAACCCGCCAGCGATACTCTAATGGGGAAATTGATAGTCAGGCTATGGCTCTTGAACGAGAACGTCTGAATAATGCTTATATCTCAAGGCTTGAATCTTATATTAGTTATAAACTGTTGTTATCTGATTTGTTGAGAAAGACTTTTTACGATTTCGAGAATGTAAGATCCTTTCTCGATTCATAATTAAATTGCATATTTATTAACTCAAGGTATTATAGCTGCCTGTCCTTGTGCATTGGCACTATCAATACCATTTACCTTTGGAAATAGTATGCGTATTTTTGGTTTAAACGGATTGTATATTCAAAATACTGACGTTATTGAAAAATTATCTCATATAAATAAATTGTATTTTTATAAAATAAATCCAATAAACATGAAAAAAACAACACTATTCCTATGCTTAATCCTAGCATTAACTTTATCGTTAACAGCCCAGAACGTTGACAAAGAAAAAGAAGCTATTAAAAAAGTAATCCAGACTGCCTATGTTGAAGGCATTCAAAATGAAGGTGATCCTGATAAGATTGATTCAGGTATACATCCGGAATTTAATTTATTAATTGTCGAGAATGGTAATGGCCTACAGAAATATTCCATTACTGAATGGAAAAAGAAAGTTGTTAAAAAGCGAGAAAATGGTGAACTACCTCCTACTCCAGAAAAAATGGTAACTGTGAAGTTCCTTTCTATTGACATTACCGGTACAGCCGCAGTGGCAAAAATAGAGTTTTACATTGGCGACAAACTTACTTATATAGATTATATCTCGCTTTACAAATTTGAGGATGGCTGGAAAATGGTGAACAAGATATATTATAAGTTTTAACTAAATCAAATGGTTTCTTTAATTGAATTTTGAGGTTATTGAAGGGTGCTAATTTCTTCAACCACGCTGTGGTTGTGTGTTATTTCCAATTTATTACCCTGGACATAAATGTCCAGGGCTATTGATTTTAAACCCGTCCCGGGTTTTTGATTTCTATATTAATTTGAGTTCATTGTTTAAACTAATATAAATCAATCCCAGGTTTTTGTTATTCATATTTATTATGGTTCTATTAATCTAAACGAATATCTAGCCATCCCGGAGGGATGAAATAACAATAGCCCCGGACGCTTGTCGTCCGGGGTAAAGTAACCCAATTAGAAAAGACAACCACAGAGTGGTTGAAGAAATTAAAGCCTTAATAATCAAAAAATTGTGCACGTATTTTAACAAATTATATACAAGTATATAAACATCTTAGTATTATTTTTGTTATACAATAAATCGAAATGCTAAGAAAAGCCAGTCATATTATTCTTGCTTTGCTCATTATGCTTACAACAATGAGCATGACTGTATTTAAGCATTATTGCGGTACCTCACTTAAATCAGTAAGCATACTGCTTACTCCAGAACATTGCTGTGATATTCCATCAGGATGTTGCCACGACGAAACCATTACAGTTGATATCGAAGATGATTTCTCAGTAACATCAATTATTTTTGATTTTAACCAATTAG
>JAGLSB010000287.1 GCA_023135955.1 Bacteroidales bacterium
GGGTGGAAGAGATTTTCAAGATGGGTGAAGGCAAGGGGGAGGTTGACCTTTTTGATCCCGACTACCTGGCCAAGATCGAAAAAATCAAGCTGCCCAATACCAAGATCAAACTCCTGCAACATCTCCTTGCCAAGGCCATAGACGATTTCAAGAAAATCAACAAGATCAAGGGAATAGATTTCTCAAAGAAGTTTAAAGCCCTGGTGGAGAGATACAACGAACGGAAGGAACAGGATGTTTTGGTAAGTGAGGTGCTGGAAGATTTCACCGATGAGATTATTGACCTCTACCATGCACTCAAGAAGGAAAAAGAATCTTTTGCTGACTTAGGCATCGATTTTGAGGAAAAGGCGTTCTATGACATCCTGAAGGCCCTGGCGCATAAGTATGATTTTGAGTACCCGGAAGACAAGCTCCTGCACCTGGCCAAAGAGGTCAAAACGGTTGTCGATGACAAAGCCAAATACACCGACTGGAGCCAGCGTGATGATATTAAGGCGGAGTTAAAGGTGGATTTGATTATCCTTCTGGCAGAGAATGACTATCCGCCGGTTGACCGGGATGAAGTGTATAAGGAGATTTTTGAGCAGGCTGAGAATTTTAAGAAGTATCAGGAGGTAGGGGCTGTTGCGGGGACCTGAGAGGAAACTGTTTGAGGAAAACAAGCCATTTATAAATAAGATTAAAAAGGGTTGCGGTTCATGGAGACCCCCAAGAGGTGCTTGTCAAGTTTTTTTTCAAAATCGAAGAAAAAGTGTTGATTTATTAATCATGACCCCTTAGAATAACCCTCAAAGAAACACCTTAAGCGTAATCTTCATGTATGACCCAACATAAATTGTGTGACTCAACATAATTGGTTGAAATTTGACAGTAATTCTCCCCATAAATTGGCTTTTCAAGTGGTATTCTATTGTTCCATTTGAGACTACCTAGGTTAAGGGTAAGTTTCGGGTGGATTTTTTTTCGTGATCGTCAGGTTTAAAAAAAGAGGGAACTATGCATTGTATAAGAGCTGCGGATGATGAGCGTGGCAGTAATAGTATTCGACCTAACGCCGAGGCTTTAGTGTTATCAGAAGGGAATGCTTCCTTCTTGCCTGACATGGGAATCAAAAAAGTAGATTTTTCTGCTACGGATCTAATTAAAAGAGATTGGGATGTTGTGGTTACTAACCCTGCCTTACTGTGCAAGGATAGGTTGTTCTGAAATTTTACTGATAATTTTTAACATATTGTTTTATAAGGAAGCTTTGCAAGCTTCCTTTTTTTTTTGCAAAAATTTCTTATCATATTAGTTGCATTTGTAATTGTATTTGAGAACTAAAAATGGGAGATATGGGTTGGAGTTTATAGTCAACAAGCAAGCAGTCCAGATAACTGGCTTCAGGATACTTCCTGGTTGGGAGTTTGCAGTTGCTCAAGAACTTGAGAAGATACTAAAGAGCAAGAAAATCAAGTATTATTCAATGCTTAAGGGGTTTGGTGCATTCGATATTATATTAATTACCAAGCAAGAGACTTTTCAAGAGGATATTTCGCGAAATCACATCAGTGGAGTGCTGAAAACAATTCATTTCCCCTGTTTCTTTTATGATCAAGGTACATCTAGTAATTTTGAAAAAGATATTTCAACACAACCATTCGTTGGGATTAGTTTGCTAAAAATAAATCCTAACTCGGATGGCTCTCATTTGAAAAAGCTGAAAGATTTAATTCAATATCTAAAAGTTGACAAAAAAGGTGGCTCGGCAAAAAGGTTTATATTTGGAACTGTCGGGTGGCATGAAGTAATACTGTGTGTATGTGCTGAAGATATTGATGAAATTATCAAAGAATTATTTTGGGCAACTGAGCAAGAAGATAATCCATTAGTCTCTAAATCCTTTTCCTTCGTTTCATTAAACTATAAACTTCTTTTTAAAATGAATGAATCACTGAGTAACAGTGAGGAGATATTAAGTATAAATACAACATTGGGGGCGGATATATCAGAGAATTTATATCCCGTGATAATGATCTCGGCTGAACCTGTCTTTTGCTACGAACTAGGAAGGTTTTGGAACAGTGATAAATTTAATGTGATGGATTCTTTAGGAGAAGAAGATTTGATTGTAGTTCCACGGAAAAACAAGGGTGTTACTTGGAGCTATTTTCTTTCAAAGTTGTTGGAGTTTAGAAGAAAATACAACGAACACATTTTATATACAAAAATAAGGGTAAATAGACATCATGCAAAAAAAATTGAACCTAGTGAAGGTGTCACAAAATTAGTTAAGCATAAAGAAAAATTTGTTGTAAATTTGACTAAATATTCCCCTGAATTACAGCCTAAATTAGAAAAAAATATTAATCATTTAAATGAAATGCTTGACAATCGAATAACGGGAAAAGCGTTTGAAGATATGGTGCCGTATTCGAGATATTTGACAGATGTTAAGCTGGGTTCTGACCTAGAGAAACGTTTAGTGGAACAAGCTTCACAGGTTATCAGATACGGGGTGGAACTTAGGTTATTCGGAACATACGGAGCGACAGAAGATGTGTCATCTAAAACTTCTGTGCTGAGAGGAGGAGTGCAGCAAGTTCTAATTGCATTAGCAAGTATTCCACAGATGGTTGCAAGGGAAAGGCTAGGATATAATTGGGATGGATTTATTATTGCAAGTGATTATAAATTTTCGACTATTAATGAAGTAATCAATGTGCCATTCGATGCGTTATTTAACCCCCACTCGTGGTGGGCTTTGTACCACGAATTTGCACATTTGTTTATCGCTCAACATAAAGAACTTGTAAATACAGAAGTAAATAAAAACTATGAATCAATAAAAATATTTCTTGCTAATAAAAGAGAGCCTAATTCATGGCTGATATTGATTACGGAAATTGTAGCAGAAATCATTGGTTTTGAAATAGGATTTTTCAATGATTACAAGTGTTTTATGCGACTTGTTTGGAAGTATTTAGTACACATTTATTCAATAGACAATTCGGACAAACTTGAGCAATATATTGTCAGAACTTTTTTTGTAGAATTATATTATCGTCTGTACAAAGTGAAAAACATTAAACCTGAAGACTTGGAGACAGTTGATGATATTTATCATCTGATGCTTAAACATATAAAACAAATTGAAAAACATATTGGGTATCAATTTAAGTCAAAAAAATATTTTATTGCTGCTAAGAACGCTAAGAATATCAAGGAATTACTCCCTTTCTTGAAGGATGCAAAAGAAGTAATAAATCATGAATTTAGAATGCCTAAAGAGAGTGAAAAAACCTCAAACAATACCAGGAGAGTTGTAAGAGATATAAAAAAGGGGATTGTCTTTACACAGAACATAGAAAGTGTTGAGGCTGTTTTGTATAAGTTTTTCAAAATGAACAAGCTTTCATTTGAGCAAGAAATTGCCTTAATTTTATCATTTTCGAGCAATTATAATATTCATTGCCAATGAACAGGAATAATACCAATGCAATTTGCGACAGAAAGTAAAGATCCTTCTTTATTACCTGGGACATCTTCTCAGATAGCAGAAATAGGGTTGATTGAAAACCTTTTAGAATTAAAACATTTCAAAAAGCCTCAAATTCAAAGGAGATTGGCGGTATATCCTTACGAGAGCTATGCAAAGAAAAACGAGCTAATTTGTGAGCTTATGAAGCTGTTATGGCCAGAGCAGGTCAAAATAGACCTATTTTCGATATATAAGGATTTTGATTATTTCATGACCGCAACAGGCAGGAAAGGTCATTTCATTCATCAATTTGAAGTATTTTTGCTAGGACTTAATTTACTTTTGGTACTATGGAAAAAGAAGCCCAATCTCTCAATTTTTAAAGCAAAGAGTAAAGAAGAGTTAATCAACATTTGGTTAATTACAGCTACAACTCACGATTGCGGCTATCCTCTTCAAATCGCACCTGATATTGTTAACGATTTGTCAAATTTGTGTATGAAGCTGAATTTGAAATCTCTATCAGACAGGTTTGATTCGATAAAGTTTAAAGACTTGTTGAAGAAAGAGCACGAGTTAAAAGGCCTGGTTATTAGAAATAAGTCTCAAGATGAAATTATTTCAGAATACATATCTATTGAGATATTGATGAAAATTATACTAAAGTCGAATTTAAAATTGAGCTCTGACGAAATCCAAAAACTAATTGATAAATTTGTTGATGATGCAAATCATGGCTATGTAAGCTCAATTATTTTATGTAATATTTTATTAGATGTTGTCATAAACGATTTATCTGACCCTAATAAATTTAAAGATGATTGGCTATTTAATAAGTTGAACTTTATTGCTGGTGCAATTTCGTTACATTCACTTGATATAAAGGATAGAAAGTATATTAGAAAAATTTCTTTCGAGGATAATCCATATGCATATATTTTGTTTTTAATTGACAATATTCAAGATTGGTCCAGAGCCATTGTCCCTAATACTAAATATGCAGAATATCAATTAAAGGATTTTAATATTTCAGATAATGAACTTAGATTGAATTATATTTTAAGCCATGATTCTTGGACAGCGCAAGTTCGTGAGGATGCAAAGAAAGATATACTCAAAAGGTCTGCTAAATTGAAATGTCTCCCTAAACTTTTCTCTAAATTTAATTATAAAATTAATGTTTCATTTCAAGGTGACAATCTGTCAGAATTTCCTCAAATAAAAATGGGCATGTAAAAGGTTTTGTACAACCGGCATATCGGTCATATTGTCTGCACGGCCTATGCGGGTTGTTCTCGGAAGCACACAGAGGCTCAAGGAACGGTGCTTTAAAGTGCTAAAACGGTCAAGTTCATGCGTCTTTCATTTTATGCCCGGTTTCCACTCCGCCACCTTGGAAAAGTCTTTTTGAGGGGGGAGCAAAAAGAATCTGACGGTATTTCTGACGGTACTTTTCGGGCCAAGGAAGAAGTATTGTCTGTAATATCAAACTGTTAGCAGAACAAGTCAAGTCCCTGCATCGCCACCAAAAAGCAATCCGGCACAGTCCGGTTAGTTCCTAGACCCCGAGTCCTGACAAGGATTTCGGGGTTTTCTTTTTTCTCAAACGTCAAAAAAACTCAGATTAAACGCTTAAACAGCGACTTCGTGATCACGCAAGCACGAGACAAAAACACATCTTTTTCTCACCCCCCGCTTGACATTTTATCCCCTTTTGAGACATCATCGATATAGACCTTTTGCAAAAATATCCGGCAAGCGTCAAGGACGTCGAGGAGATATCTCAAAATGGCCAAAACCGAGGACCTGCCTGCTCTGCAGGAGATCAAATATAATATAGCCAGGCAGGATCTTATTAAGGCCCGTTTGGTAATGG
>JAGLSB010000288.1 GCA_023135955.1 Bacteroidales bacterium
TATGTACGATCATGAAAGTACGGTATGTGAATATAATTTTACGATATTACCACCCTGGTACAGAACTATTCCGGCAATTATACTATTTGTTATTTTAATAGTCGGATTCGTTTATCTGATCGTTAAATTTTACACTAAAAACCTTAGAAGAATAATAAAGGAAAGGACTTCTGAAATTAGGGAACAAAAGGAAGAAATTGAAATCAAGTCCAAGGATATACTCGACTCAATCCTTTATGCCCAAAAAATTCAAACGGCACTTTTGCCTCCTGGCGATTATCTTGACGAGTTTATCCCGGAACGATTTATCTTATATAAACCACGAGATATTGTAAGTGGTGATTTTTACTGGATTACACAAAAAAATGAAAAAGTAATTACAGTTACTGCCGATTGTACAGGACATGGAGTGCCAGGTGCCATGATGAGTATGCTGGGTATGGCCTTTTTGAATGAGATTATTACAAAAACAGAAGATCTTGATCCTGGTGAAATTTTGATGTTATTAAGAAAACAAATTGTTCAATCTCTGAGACAAACAGGGCGATCGGGAGAAAATCAAGATGGGATGGATCTAGCCTTGTGTATATATGATTTCAAAAATATGATACTGGAGTATTCCGGCGCAAATATCCCTTTGTATCTTTTTAGAAATAAGGAATTAACACAGATCAAACCAGATAAAATGCCGATAGGTATCGGAATGAAAATGAATAAATCCTTTAAATCGCATCACATTCCTCTTGAAAAAAATGATGTCATTTATACTTTCTCCGATGGATACCCCGATCAGTTTGGTGGAGAGAACAATAAAAAATTCATGGTAAAAAAGCTAAGATTAATGTTAAGTGAAATCCACCAATACCCCATGATAAAACAAATGAAATATCTGGAAAATACTATACAAAGTTGGATGAAAGACACTCACCAGATAGATGATATTCTGGTTATGGGGATAAAAGTCTGAAAATTACACAAAAATCAAGAGCCATATTTCTCTTTTAGCTTCCTGGTTTCAAACATTAATCCTGAAAGAAGTGTAAATAATGTCACTCCCCCAAGTATAATTGCCAATCTTTGGTAGTCATCTCCTATAAGCTTTCTTTCTTCAACGTAAACAAAAATCATTCTAATCCATTCAACAGAACCAACTAGCAGATATATCTGAACAATTCTTGGAATCCATTTCCTGCGAATAAACAATGCTACAATCATCAATAAACTCAGAATTGCCAATGGTAAAAAATTTATTCTTGAGAAATGCGCTGCAAGAACCAGTAGACTGAAGATAATGGGGATAAGACGTAAAATCATGTAATTATTTTTATTAAAAAGTTAATGTCCAAAACAAATATATCAGTTTTGTTTTGTTTATTGAGGAATCGTTGGCTTATAATTTATTCGTTCCGATAAATTTACATTAGTTAAAAAGCTTAAAATTCTCTATTTTTATTCAATTCTACACAATCTTATGTTAATTAATCGAAAAACCGACCTTACATTTTCAATTAGCAATGTTATCTATTTAACATACTGCTTGTGATGATGGTATAATAAAAAGAGAGATGACAAAAAAAAATTGGGAAAGGAAACTGGGAAATATCATATTTGAATCAAATACTAAAACAGGAAAAGTATTTGACGTTGTTTTGCTGATGGTAATAATGATGAGTGTTACACTGGTAGTTTTAGAAAGCATTCCCGAAATAAATGAAAAATATGGATTCGGACTTAGAATTGCTGAATGGGCTATCACACTAATTTTTACAACAGAATATATCTTAAGGATCATAGTTGCCCGCAATCGCTCAAAGTATCTTTTCAGTTTTTATGGAGTAATTGATCTGCTTGCTGTAATTCCTACATATTTGTCTGTATTTCTGGGGGGAATCCAGGGATTGATGGTAATAAGAGCTCTACGGCTTCTTCGGGTATTCACGATTCTAAAACTTACACGCTATACAAGAGAAAGCAAAATTATAATGGTGGCATTAATGAGGAGCCGTTATAAGATTAGTGTTTTTCTTTTTGCTTTACTTATGATCATTACCATAATCGGTACTCTAATGTACCTGATTGAAGGAGAAAAACACGGATTTACAAGTATCCCGGTAGGTATTTATTGGGCTATAGTAACTCTAACAACAGTTGGTTATGGAGATATTACTCCAATTACTGATATTGGTAAATTTATTTCTGCTATAGTAATGATTTTGGGTTACGCTATTATTGTTGTTCCTACAGGAATCTTTTCTGCTCAGATCATTCAAGCTGCACGTAAACATCAAGAT